>NZ_JBLKKY010000046.1:0-33648 GCF_059438195.1 Paraconexibacter sp. | reverse complement strand
CGCTACGGGCTCGGCGGCGAGCACCCGCGGACCCTCGACGAGGTCGGCCGCACGTTCAACGTGACGCGCGAGCGCATCCGCCAGATCGAGAACCAGTCGCTGAAGAAGCTCCAGAGCCTCGCCGAGGCCCAGAAGCTGCGCGACGTCGCCTAGCGGCGCCGCGACACCGACGCACTGCCGAGGGGCCCGCGGACGCGGGCCCCTCGTCGTGCCGCCTCCGTCCAAATCCGCCGACCTCCGGCGGACGCCGGCTCAGGCCGCGATCCGCGCGTCGAGGTAGCAGCGCACCGCGACGACCCTGCGGTCGTAGGTCCCCTCGGGGTCGTCGACGAGCTTGCGGTAGATCGACCGCACGTGCGACTCGACGGTCCTCTCGCTGAGGACGAGCGCCTCGCCGATGGCCCGGTTCGAGCGCCCCTCGGCCATGAGCGCCAGCAGCTCGACCTCCCGCGGGGTCAGCGTCTCGATGCTCCCCCGCGTCATGACGAGGATCCTCCGCCGTCGACGCCTCGCGCACCACCCCTGAACCCGGCGCGACGTTCCCCTACTTTTCCCCCACGCTTTCCCCTAGGATCACGCCGCGGTGAGGACAGCGGACGCGATGCTGGGCCGAGAGAGGGAGCTCTCGCTCCTCGCGCAGCATGCCGAGGCGGCCGCCAACGGCTCGGGACGGGCGGTGCTCGTGCACGGGCCGGCGGGGATCGGCAAGTCGACCCTGCTCGCGCACGTCGTGGACGACGCGCGCGCCACCGGCGCGACGGTGCTCGTCGCACGCGCGAGCGAGTCGGAGCGGGACGTGCCGTTCGGCGTCGTCCGCGGCCTGCTCGAGACCGCGGTGCGGACCGACCCCGGTCTCATGGCCGACGAGGCGCGGCACGCGCGCGCCGCGCTGGGGGACGTGGACGGCGCATCGGCTCCTCTCGGCGGCGACGGGGCGCATGCGGTCATGCGAAGCCTCTACTGGGTCGTCGACCGCATCGCCCGGTGCGGACCCACGCTCCTCGCGATCGACGACGTCCAGTGGTCCGACGACCCGTCCCGCCGCTTCCTCGACGCGCTGCGCGTGAGGCTCGACGGTCTCCCGGTCCTCCTGCTCTCCGCCGCCCGGGACGGTTCGGGCGCGAGCCTCGAGCCGTGGTTCGCCGACGCCGCGGTCCGGACGCTGGGGCTGCCGCCGCTCGACGTCGAGGCGGTCTCCGAGCTCGTGCGCGCGACGCTCCCGCGGGCCGACGGGGCCGTCTGCGCTGCCTGCGCGGATGCGACGGGCGGCAACCCGTTCCTCCTCCACGCGCTCGTGGCCGACCTCGCCGCGCGGCCCGGGGCCGTCCTGGCCGACGAGGTCCCCTCGGTGACGCCCGACGCGGTCGTGTGGGCGACCCGGGGCAGGCTCGACGGCCTCGACGCCGCGGCTGCCGCGTTCGCTCGAGCCGCGTCGGTCCTGGGAGGAGCCGTCGGTGCGCGGACGGCGCGCCTCGCAGAGCTCGGCCGCGACGAGGCCCGGGAGGCGGCGGAGGCGCTGCAGATGACGGGCATCCTCGTCGACGGCGACGGCGGACTCACCTTCCCGCACCCGCTCGTGCTCGCCGCGGTCCGGGAGTCGGCCGGACCCGTCGAGCGGATGCGACTCGCCGGCCGCGCCGGCCGGCTGCTCGCCGAGGAGCCGGGGCAGCTCGACCGCGCCTGCGCGCATCTCCTCGCGGCGTCGTGCGAGGGGGACGAGGCCGTCTTGGAGATCCTCGAGCGGGGGGCCGCCTCCGCGGTCGCTCGGGGGGCCCCGCAGGAGGCGAGGAAGCTCTTGGAGCGCGCGCTCGCCGAACCCCCGCCCCCGCACCGCGTCGAGCCGGTCATGGCCGCCCTCCTCGACGCCTCCTACGTCGCGGGGCACGCCGCGGTCGAGGATGACGCCCGGGCCCTCCTCGAGGTCTCGCGCGAGCCGGGGCGACGCCTGAGGGCCGCGATCATCCTCGGTCACGTCCTCACGCTGCGGGGTCGCACCGGGGAGGCGGTGCGCGTCGTCGCCGCGCACGTCGACGAGGCGGCGGGCGCGGAGCTCGTCCGGGAGGGGAGAGGGCTCCTCGCGGCGTGGGCGACGATGTCGCTCGACGCGCGTGAGCAGAGCCGGCCCGTCCTCGCGCCGCTCGCGGCGGCGCCTCGCGACGGCGGCGCCTCGCTCGAGCTGCTGGCGATCGCCTCCCTCGAGTGCGCGCTCGGCGCCTCGACGGCCGCCGAGGTCGCCGAGCACGTCGCGCGTGCCTGGTCGGCCGGGGAGCTCCTGCGTCGCCACGGTCCGACGACGCCGCTGACGCAGTCGCTGCCCTACACGCTCGCCGTCGCCGGCGAGCACGGCGAGGCCGAGCGCGTGGCGGAGGCCCTCCTCGCCGCGTCGCGCGCCGAGGGGTCGCTCGTCGGGCGGTTCTGCGCGCTCGGCTCGCGGGGCGGCGCACGGGCGATGCGCGGCGATCTCGGCGGTGCGGAGGCCGACCTGCGGGCCGCGCTCGAGCTCGAGGCGGCGGGGCATGGCTTCGGTCTCATCGCGGCGGTGCAGCGGGCGACGCTCAGCCGGTGCCTGCGGGCGACGTCCGGTCCGCTCTCCGCCGGGGCGGTGCTCGACGACCTCGACGCCGCCGCGCGGACGGACCCGTCGTTCACCAGCGTCCTCTGGCTCGCCGAGCGCGCGCGCGTCGCGCTCGCGGACGGCCGCCCCGCCGACGCCCTCGCTGACCTCCGCATCCTCGCGTCGGTCGACGAGCGCTGGCCGTCCGACGGCCACTGGAGCAACCGGCTCGCGCTCGAGGCGCGCGCGCTCCACGCCCTCGGGGAGACCGCCGAGGCACGCGACCGCGCGACGCGAGGCCTCGCCGTCGCGCGCCGGTTCGGCGCCGCTCCGCAGCTCGTCGAGGCGCTGCGTGCGGCGGCGGTCGTCGAGGCGTCCGCGGACCCCGACGCGCTCCTCGACGAGGCGCTCGTCCTCGCACGGGCGCGCGGGCTGGGTGTCGAGGAGATCGAGGTCCTCGTCGACGCCGCGGTCCGCCGGATCGGCGCTCGGGAGCCCAGCGACGCCCGCGCGCTCCTCGATGCGGCGGCCGATCGCGCTCAGCGCCGCGGCGCCGAGGCGCTCGCGCGGCGCGTGCAGGCCGCGGCGATCCGCGCCGGTGCGCGCCCGCGGCGCTTCGCCCGCACGGGGGCCGCGTCCCTCACGCCGGCCGAGCGGCGCGTCGTCGAGCTCGTCGTCGACGGGCGGACGAACCGCGAGATCGCCCAGGAGCTGTTCCTCAGCGAGAAGACGATCGAGAACCACCTCACCCGCGCCTACCGCAAGCTCGGCGTCCGGTCGCGGGCGCAGGTCGCCGCCGCCCTCGCCGCCTGACCGCCCGCGTGGGCGCCCGGCCGGTGCCCGCGCGGTTTCGCGGTCGCGCGACCGGGCACCATCCGGGGCATGACGACCTCCGCGCGCTCCGTCCCGTCCGTCCCCCTCCACGGCGACGTCGACATCCCGCAGCTCGGGCTCGGCGTGTGGCAGGTGCCGGCGAAGCAGACGGTCGAGGTCGTCAAGCACGCCCTCGACGTCGGCTACCGGCACATCGACACCGCGGCGGCCTACGGCAACGAGGCAGAGGTCGGCAAGGCGATCCGCGCCTCGGGGCTCGACCGCGACGACGTCTTCGTGACGACGAAGCTCTGGAACGACGCCCACGGCTTCGACGAGGCGCGCCGGGCGCTCAAGGAGAGCCTGCGCAAGCTCCACCTCGACCACGTCGACCTCTACCTCATCCACTGGCCGGTCCCGTCGAACGGCCGCTACGTCGAGGCGTGGCGCGCGCTCATCGAGGCCCAGGAGGACGGTCTCGTGCGCGCGATCGGCGTCTCGAACTTCCAGCCGGAGCACCTCGACAAGGCCATCGAGCAGACGGGGGTCACGCCCGCCGTCAACCAGATCGAGCTGCACCCGCGCTTCCAGCAGGCGGGCCTGCGACGCGAGCACGCCGAGCGGCGGATCGTCACGGAGGCGTGGAGCCCGCTCGGCCAGGGCACCGTCCTCGACGACCCGGTCATCCGCGAGCTCGCCGGAGCGCACGGCAAGACGCCCGCGCAGATCGTCCTGCGCTGGCACATCGAGCTCGGCAACGTCGTCTTCCCGAAATCCGCCACGCCCGAGCGGATCGCGGAGAACATCGACGTGTTCGACTTCTCGCTCCCGGCGGCGGACATGGAGCGCATCGCGGCGCTCGACGCCGGCGAGCGCATCGGTCCCGATCCGGACGAATTCGCGGTCATGTGACGCAGGGCTCAAGTCCGCGGCGGGACGCGCCGATCCCGGTGCCGTGGCCTTCGACATCGACTCCTCCCTCGTCCGCCTCGTCGAGGCGGGCGGCTCCGATCTCCACCTCAAGGTCCCGTCGCCGCCGATGATGCGCGTCGACGGCGAGCTCGGGCCCATCCCGGACGCCCAGCCGCTCGGCCCCGCCGACACGGAAGGGGCGCTCGCGCACCTGCTCGGCGCCGACGAGACGAAGCGCCGCGAGTTCGACGAGGAGGGGGAGGTCGACTTCTCCTACGCGATCTCCGGCGTCGCGCGCTACCGCGTCAACGCGTTCCGCCAGCGCGGCTCCGTCTCGATCGTCGCTCGCGCGATCCCCGTGTCGATCCGGACGATCGACGACCTCGCGCTGCCGCCGGTCATCCGCGAGCTCGCCGAGGAGGAGCGCGGGATCGTCCTCCTCACCGGCACGACGGGCTCGGGCAAGTCGACGACGCTCGCGGCGATGATCGATCACATCAACTCGACGCGGCACCGGCACGTCGTCACGATCGAGGACCCGATCGAGTTCCTCCACAAGGACAAGAAGTCGGTCATCAACCAGCGTGAGGTCGGCGAGGACACGCTGTCGTTCAAGCGCGCGCTGCGCCGGGTCCTCCGCCAGGACCCCGACGTCATCCTCATCGGCGAGATGCGCGACGAGGAGACGGTCCAGACGGCGCTCAGCGCCGCGGAGACCGGCCACCTCGTCTTCTCGACCGTCCACACGGTCGACGCGTCGGAGACGGTGAACCGGCTCATCGAGTTCTTCCCGCCGCACATGCACCAGCAGGTCCGGGCGATGATCGCCGGCACGCTCAAGGGCGCCGTCTCCCAGCGCCTCGTGCAGGCGGCCGGCGGCAAGGGACGCGTCGCGACGTGCGAGGTCCTGCGGATGACCGGCCGGGTCCGCGACATGATCATGGACCCGATGCAGACCGGCAAGCTCGGCGAGGTGATCGCCGAGGGCGGCTACTACGGCATGCAGACGTTCGACCAGGCGCTCTTCGACCACCTCAAGGCGGGGCGCGTCACGATGGAGCAGGCGCTCCAGGCGGCGTCGAGCCCGCACGACTTCAAGCTCCTCGTCGCCGCGGACGGCCGTCGCGGGACGACGATGGACGACCTCGCGCAGGCCGAGGAGGGGCGTGCCGGCGCGGTGAACGGCGCCTCGTCGCTGCGCTGAGCTTGACGGGCCGCGGCGGCTCGGCGAGTCTCCGCCGACCATGAAGACCTCCCTGTCCCAGTTCCAGGAGACCGAGTCGGCCGACGCGTTCTCCCTCCAGAACCCGAAGCTGCTCAAGGTCGAGCTCGAGCAGGTGACGATCCAGGCGAAGATCGGCTCGATGGTCGCCTATCAGGGCGACGTCACCTTCGAGCACGCCGGGTCGGGCGGGATGGGACGCTTCATGAAGAAGGCCCTCACCGGCGAGGGGCAGAGCCTCATGAAGATCACGGGCAGCGGCGAGGTCTTCCTCGCCGACACCGCCCAGGAGATCCAGCTCCTCTACCTCGAGGGCGAGCGCGTCACGGTCAACGGCTCGAATCTCCTCGCGTTCGACGCCGGGATCGACTGGGACATCGAGCGCGTGAAGGGCGTCAGCGGGATGATGGGCGGCGGCCTCTTCAACACCGCGCTCAAGGGCACGGGGTGGGTCGCGATCCTCACCGACGGCCCGCCGGTGCTCCTCGACGTCGGGTCCGCGCCGACGTTCGCCGACGCCCAGGCGGCGGTCGTGTGGACCGAGGGCGTCCAGACCTCCCTCAAGACCGACTTCAAGATGAAGAACCTCGTCGGCCGCGGCTCCGGTGAGACCCTGCAGGTCGCGTTCAGCGGCGAGGGATGGGTCCTCGTCCAGCCCTCGGAGGGCCGCCCCGTCGTCCAGACGCAGAGCAGCGGAGGAGGAGGCCTGCTCGGGAACTAGGGGGCGTCAGACGGCGGCGGGCTCGCCCGTCGCCGCGTCGTCGGCGGGGTCCGGCTCGCTCTGGCAGCGGGCGCCGAGCCAGCGCTCGCCGTAGTCCCGCATGTTCTCGACGATGGGGAGGAGGGCGCGGCCCTTCTCGGTGAGCGCGTACTCGACGCGCGGCGGGACCTCCGGGTAGGTGCGGCGCTCGACGATGCCCTCGTCCTCGAGCGCCCGGAGGCGCAGCGAGAGCGTCCGCGGGCTGATGCCCGCCAGGGACCGCTCGAGCTCGCAGAAGCGCGACGTTCCCGCCGCGAGGTCACGGACGAGCAGCAGCGTCCACTTCCCGCAGACGATCTCTGCGGTTCGGCAGACGGGACATGAGGAGTCGCTCGCCATCTCCCATGACTTTACCAAGTGAAGTAGCGGGCCCGTCCAGGCGCGCCGCTGCACCGCGACATCCGTCCGGGCGGAACGTTGCAGAGCCGAGGAAACGCAACCCGACCTGTCGAAGCGGGTTGGGAGTACCGATGCCGGTCGATCACGCACGCCCACGAACGCTCTCGCGCCGCCGCCTCATCGCCACCGGAGCCGTCGCCGGCGCCGCGGCCCTCCTCCCGCTCGGCTCGGGCGGCCCGCTGCGGCCGCCCTCGGCGTGGGCCGCCTCGTCGCGCAGGCGGCCGCCGCGCGACGTGACCGGGTTCCGCATGGAGGTGCCGGCCCGCGCGCTGCGCGGTGGCCGCGTCTCGGACGTCCTCCGCGCTCCCCGGCGCTTCGACCTCCTCGGCCTGCGCGGCTCGGGCGTGCGCGGCGGCGGCGTCGAGGTGCGCGCACGCGAGGCCGGGGGCGAGTGGTCGAGCTGGGCTCGCGTCGAGGTGACCCGGCACGGTCCCGACGGCCGCGGGCCGCTCGCGGCGAGCGACCCGGTGTGGGTCGGAGGGGCCGACGAGTTCCAGATCCG
Organism: Paraconexibacter sp.; assembly: GCF_059438195.1. NCBI lineage: Bacteria > Bacillati > Actinomycetota > Thermoleophilia > Solirubrobacterales > Paraconexibacteraceae > Paraconexibacter > Paraconexibacter sp. The sequence continues at coordinate 26,486 of NZ_JBLKKY010000046.1, read as the reverse complement.
GTCGCGTGAGCCGCTCGGCGGCCTCGACGTCCACTTCGTCGCCGTCCCGGCGGACACGCGGCGGGCCCGCCCCCGGGCGTCGGCGTCGTCCGTGGCGCGTGCGGCTCAGGCCGGCGGCGCACCCCCGATCATCGGTCGCGACGTGTGGGAGGCGGGGCGCTGCCCGCCGCGCGGCGAGCCCAGCTACGGCGAGGTCCGGATGGCCTTCGTCCACCACACGGTGTCGGCGAACACGTACGGACCGCAGGACTCGGCCGGGATCGTCCTGTCGATCTGCAAGTACCACCGCGACTCCAACGGCTGGAACGACGTCGGCTACAACTTCATCGTCGACCGCTTCGGGCAGGTGTTCGAGGGGCGCGCCGGCGGCGTCGACAAGCCGGTCATCGGCGCCCAGGCGCAGGGCTACAACCGGTTCTCGACCGGTGTCGCGTGCCTCGGGACGTTCTCCGACGTCGGGCAGAGCCCGGTCGCGCTCGACGCGCTCTCCCGCCTCCTGGCGTGGAAGCTCGCGACGCACGCCGTCCCCGTCAACGGGGAGGTGACGGTCGTGAGCGGCGGTGGGTCGACGAACCGCTTCAAGAGCGGCACCGAGGTGGCGTTCCAGCGGATCTCCGGTCACCGCGACGGCTGCTCGACGGCGTGCCCCGGCAACGCCCTCTACGCGCAGCTCCCGGAGATCCGCGCGCGGGCCGCGCGCATCAACCCGGCGGTCGCGAACACGACGCGCCTCACGCTCGGAGCGGTCGAGCCCGACCCCGTCTATGGCGAGCAGGCGCGCTTCCGCGGTCGTCTGCTCCTCGCGTCGGGCGCGCCCGCGACCGGCGAGCGCGTGAACATCCAGAAGCGCGGCAAGAGCGGCAAGTACACGACGATGGCGCGTGCGACGACCGGGCCGGACGGGTACTGGGACGCCTCGTTCCCCTGGCGGGCCGAGGGACGCATCCGCGCGACCTCGCGCATCGAGGGCGAGCAGTCGGTCCGCTCGGAGTCGCTCATGGTCGGGCTCACGCCGTCGGTCACCGCGAAGGCCGCGACGAGCCGGATCGAGCGGGGGCAGCGCATCCGCATCTCCGGTCGCGTCCGGCCCCATGCCGCGGTGCGGGTCCTCGTCGAGAAGGAGGGCGAGGACGGGAAGTACGAGCGCGTCCGCGAGAGCCGGATGCGGATCCGCCGCGGCCGGTTCTCGTCGGGCATCCTCCTCCGCGACCCGGGGCTCTACCGGCTCACGGTCCGGACGGGGTCGAAGGAGAGCCCCGTCGAGGCCGATCCGATCTACGTCCGCGCGGTGCGCGACATCGAGAAGAACCCGCCGCGCGAGACGGCGGGCGACTCGACGTCGGGCGGCTCGGGCGGGGGCGGACCGTCCTCGACGCGCGACCCGGGCGGCGTGTCGCCGCGCTAGGGGCGCGCGAGGCGCGGGTCGTCCCGTCGCGCCTCAGCCGACGAGGACAGCGGCGGCGCCGACGACGGCGGCGGAGAAGCGGCGCAGGACCGACGGGGTGATCCACGCCCACGCGCGCGTCGCGAGCCACGCGCGGAAGCCGGTCGCCGCGGTGGCCGCCGTCGCGGCGCCCATCATGCACTGCGCGCACATGGGCCGAGTATCGCACCGGCCGCGTGGCGGCCGGGCGCCCGCTAGTGGTGGTGGACGTGGCCGCCGCTCGGCAGCGACTCCGGCGGCATCCTCGCGACGAGCGCCGCCGCGAGCCCGGTGGTGAGCGGGACGCTCACGAGGAGCGCGATCGAGCCGACGAGCGTGGTGACGATCGGCTCCGCGAGGTCCGGGGTGTTCACGGCATCGGCGCCCGTCACGCCCGCGCCCTCGAGGAGGAGCAGGAGCGGGAGCGTCGCGCCCACGTAGGCGAGGACGAGGGTGTGCGTCGTCGCGACGAGATGGTCCCGCCCGACCGAGAACGCCCCGTCGAAGAGGGCGCGCGGGCCGAGGCCGGGGTTCGCCCGCCGCAGCGCCATCACCGCCGACGCCTGCGTCACCGCCATGTCGGCGAGGACGCCGAGCGCGCCGAGGACCATCCCCGCGAGGACGATGCCCTGCAGCGAGATCTCCCCGTCGGTCGCGGCGAGGATCGCGCCGGCGTCCTCGGTCTCCTTGCCGTCCGGCGCGCGTCTCGAGGAGGGAGGACATCAGGAGGTCGGTGTTCGGCGCGAGGCGCGGAGGCCCTGCATAAAAATGGGAACCAGTCCTGTTTTGCTACGCTCCCTGGCATGTTCGACGCGTTCACGCTGCCCTTCGTCCAGCGGGGCGTGTGGGAGGTCCTCCTCCTCGCCGTGGCCGCGGGTCTCATCGGGACGTGGGTCGTCCTGCGTGGACTCGCGTTCTTCGCGCACGCGGTGGGGACGGCGACGTTCCCGGGTCTCGTCGTCGCCGACGGCGTGGGGTTCCCGGCAGCGCTCGGCGGCGCGGGGACGGGCTTCCTCGTCGCCGGCGGGGTCGGCGCGGCGACCCGGGGAGAAGGGGGCCGTGAGCGCTACGACTCGGCGACGGCGCTCGTGCTCGTCGGCGCGCTCGCGCTCGGCGTCATCCTCGCCAGCGACGTCTTCGACTCGAGCGCGAGCGTCGAGACGCTCCTCTTCGGGAGCCTCCTCCTCATCGACACGGGGGACATCGCGCTCGCGGGCGTCGTGAGCGCGCTCGTCCTCGCAGCGACGGTCGTCCTCGGCGACCGCTGGCTGACGGCGGGCTTCGACCCGTCGAACGCGCGCGCTCTCGGCGTGCGCAGCGCCTTCCCCGACGCGCTCCTCCTCGTCCTCGTCGCGCTCACCGCGGTCGCCGCGCTCAGCGCCGTCGGCGCCCTGCTCGCGACCGCGCTCATCGTCGTGCCTGCGGCGACGACGCGTCTCCTCTGCCGCCGCCTGCGGACCTGGCAGGTCGCGACCGTCCTCCTCGTCGCCGTCGAGGGCGTCGCCGGCCTGTGGCTGTCGGTCGAGACGAACGCGCCTCCGGGAGCGACGGTCGCGGTGCTCAGCGGCGGGGCGTTCGTCGCCGCGGCGCTCTGGCGGGGGCTCCGGCCGCGGCGGCCCCGCGGACGCGCCGTCGCGGCAGCGGCGACCGCGGCGATCCTCGGCCTGCTCGCCGCCGGCTGCGGCGACGACGGCGCCCCGGGCTCCGGCGACGCGGCGCTCACGGTGGTCGCGACGACGACGCAGCTCGGCGACTTCGCGCGCGAGGTCGGCGGGGACCGCGTCGAGGTCGTCCAGCTCCTGCAGGCGAACTCGGACCCGCACGACTACGAGCCGCGACCCGACGACGTGCGGAGCGCCGCCGAGGCCGACGTCCTGCTCGTCTCGGGCCGCGGCCTGGACGAGTGGTCCTCGGAGGTCGCGGAGCAGGCGGGGATCGAGGATGCGGTCGTCGACGTCAGCGAGGGCCTGCCCATCGCCGTCGAGGGCGGTCACGACCAGGGCGACGAGGCCGACGCGCACGCCGGGGACGACGCCGATCCGCACTGGTGGCACGACCCGCGCAACGCGCGTGCCGCGGTCGGCACGATCCAGGCGGCCTTCTCGGAGGCCGACCGCGACGGCGCCGCGGCCTACCGCGCCAGCGCCGAGCGGTACGACCGGGAGATCGCCGCGCTCGACGAGCAGCTCGCCGCCTGCTTCGCCGCCGTCCCGGAGGAGGACCGCAAGCTCGTGAGCGACCACGACGCGTTCGGCCACCTCACGCACCGCTACGACATCGAGTTCGTCGGCGCGATCATCCCGGCGACGACGAGCCAGGCGCAGCCCTCGGCAGGAGAGCTCGCGGCGCTCGCCGAGACGGTCCGCGAGGCGGGGGTCCGCGCGATCTTCCCCGAGAGCTCGCTCAGCGCCGACCTCGCCGAGACGATCGCCGACCGCACCGGAGCCACCGTCGGCGAGTCCCTCTACGCCGACACGCTGGGTCCCGAGGACGCCGACGCAGGGACCTACCTCGGCAGCATGCGCGCGAACGCCGATGCGCTCGTCCGCGGCTTCACCGGCGGCGAGCGCGGATGCACGGCGGGCGGATGAGCGTGAGCACCGTGCATGATGGGCGGGTGGCCGCTGCGACGACCGCGACCGCAGGCACCGTCCTCGTCCGCGTCGAGGGCCTCGCCGCTGCCTACCCGGGGGCCTCGTCGCCCGCGCTCTGCGATGTCGCGTTCGCCGCGCACGCCGGCGAGCGCGTCGCCGTCCTCGGGCCGAACGGCGGCGGCAAGTCGACGCTCTTCCGCGTCCTGCTCGGCGAGCTCGAGCCCGCGTCCGGCACCGTGGAGGTCGGCCGCTGCGCGGTCGTCCCGCAGACCGAGCGCAGCAGGCTCGATTTCCCGGTGAGCGCTCTCGACGTCGCGCTCATGGGGGCGATCTCGCGCCTGCCGTGGTGGCGCCGCCCCGGGCGCGCCGAGCGGGCCCGCGCGAGGGCGGCTCTCGACGCCGTCGGTCTCGCCGACCGCGCCGACGCGACGTTCGGCGACCTCTCCGGCGGCCAGCGCCAGCGCGTCCTCGTCGCCCGCGCGATCGTCCAGGACGCGCCGGTCGTCCTCCTCGACGAGCCCTTCACGGGCCTCGACGCGGCGAGCGCCGAGCGGCTCGAGGGGCTCCTGGCCGACCTCGCCGCCGAGGGCCGCGCGCTGCTCGTCGCGACGCACGACGTCGAGCAGGCCCGGCGATGGGACCGGGTCCTGTGCCTCAACCGGCGCCAGGTCGCGTTCGGCGGCGCGGAGGTGCTCGAGCGCTCCGTGCTCGAGGCGACGTACGGCTCGGAGATCGTCGACGTCGACTGCGCGGTCCACGGGACCGAGCGGGCGGTCATGCCGCCGCACCACCATCACCACGGCGAGGACGTGCGGTGATCGCGGCCGTGCTCCCGTGGCTCACCGAGCCCTGGAGCGAGCCGCTCATGCAGCGGGCGCTCGCCGAGATCCTCCTGCTCGGGATCGCGGGAGGCGCCGTCGGATGCTGGCTCGTCCTCTACGACCTCTCCTACTCCGCCGAGTCGCTCGCGCACTCCGTCCTGCCGGGGCTGGTCGTCGCGGCGCTCGTCGGCGCGCCTCTCCTCCTCGGCGCCGCGGGCGGGCTCCTCGTGGGGGCGATCGGGATCGCGCTCGCGTCGCGCGCGCCGGAGGTCGGCCGTGACACCGCGGTGGCCGTCGTCGTCACGACCCTGTTCGGCCTCGGGGTGCTCCTCGCCCTCTCGCCCGACGCGCCCCCGCGGCTGTCGGACCTCCTCTTCGGTGACGTCCTGGGCGTCAGCGACGGCGACCTCGCGCTCGCCGCGGCGCTCGTCCTCCTCACGGGCGGGGCGCTCACGCTCCTCCACGGGCGCCTTCTCGTCGTCGGCTTCGACCGCCTCACGGCGCGGCCGCTCGGCGTCCGCGCCGGCGTCGTCGACGCTCTCCTCCTCGTCCTCCTCGCGGCCGTCCTCCTCGTCGCCGTCCGGGGCCTCGGCAACCTCCTCGTCGTGAGCGTCCTCATCGCCCCGGCGGTCGCGGCGCGTGCGCTCAGTCGGCGCATGGGTCCCATGATCGCCGTCGCGGCCGCCGTCGCGGCTGCGGGAGGGGCGCTCGGCCTCCTCGTGAGCTACCACGCCGAGACGGCGGCGGGCGCGACCGTCGCCGCCTCGCTCGTGGCGACGACGCTCGTCGCGGTCACCGCGGGCCGTCTCCGCGCCGCCCGCCCCGCGTGAGTGTGGATCCACCCGGCGCAGAGCCGGGTGGATCCACACTCACCGGCGGTCGTCGCGGTCAGACCTTGCGGGCGCAGTCCGCGCAGGTGCCGTGCAGGACGATCTCGTGGTCGGCCACCTCGAAGGTGACGCGCCGCGCCGCGCGGTCGATCGCGCGCTCGAGCTCCTCGTCCTCGAAGGGGAAGACCTCGCCGCAGGTGTCGCAGACGAGGTGGTGATGGTGGTGGTGGCCCTCGGGGTGGTGGGCCTCGTAGCGCGCGATGCCCTGGCCGACCTCGATGCGCTGGACGAGCCGGAGCTGCTCGAGCTCGTCGAGCACGCGGTAGACGCTCGCCCGGCCGACCCGGCGCTTCCCGCCGCGCAGGCGGTCCTCGATCTCGAGGGGGCTGAGCGCGCACGCCTCCGCGGCGAGGAGGTCGATGACGGCCTGCCGGGCGCCCCCGCGCCGGTAGCCGGCCTCGGCGAGACGGTCGGCCGCGTGCTCGGCCCACGGACGGTCGGCGGTGGCGCGGGACACCCGTCGATCGTAGTCGAGGGGAGGCTCCTCGACCGTGCAAGGCCGCGTGCGGGGGGCAGGAGGGCGCCGCCCGAGGGCGAACGCGACCGCATGCGCAACCGCCAGCTCCACGCCGCGCTCGCCGCGTTCGCCGAGGAGGCCGCGTGGCAGCTCGCCTCAGAGGCCGAGGACGGCGCCGAGGTCGCCTTCGAGGTCGTCGAGACCGTCGGCCCGCAGCGCGACACGCCGCTCTACTGCTACCGACCCCTCACCACCGACTTCATCCGGGAGCGCCTCGGTCTCCTCGGCCGCCTTCCGAGCTACCTCCCCGCGGTCCACGCGCTCGCGGCCGCCGGGGGGCTCGACACCTACCTCGCGGCGCACGGCGAGGACCGCGCGCCGGCAGGCGGGCGCGCGCGGGCGGAGGTCGCCCTGCGGATCTTCCTCACCCGCGTCTTCGAGGACTCGACGGACTTCATCCTCGAGGCGCCGCGCCTCGAGCGCGCGATCGAGGAGCTCTCGCGGCGCACCCGCGAGGGCCGCGAGATCGTCCAGGTCGTCGTGCCGGTCCTCGGACTCCGCCTCGCCGGCGCCGAGGTGCCCATGGGCGACGGCCTCGAGCTCGTCCGGGGCGACCAGCTCGACGACGTGCCCTCGGAGGCCGCGTGGCCGCGCGGAGGCTCCGACCCGCACACCGTCGCCGTGCTCGAGTGGGAGGCGGCACCGGGCGACCCGATGCCGCTCCGCGAGGCGCGGGCCCGCCTGCGGCGCGCGCTCGCCGCGCTCCGTCTCTACACCGACGTCCCGGTCGCCGCCGGCCCCGCCGCCTGGGTCCGCAGCGGCGACGGGGCGTGGCGCGGCGTCCCGTCCGGCCTCCCGCTGCGGCCCGAGTCCGCCCTCGATCTCGACCCGTGCGTCGTCCCCGTCGATCGCGAGGACGAGCTCCGCGCCTTCTGCAGCCTCATCGGCCGGCGGACCCCGCGCAGCGGACCGCTGGCATGGGCCCTCGCGCGCTTCGAGCTGGGCTCGCTGCAGTCCGACCCCGGCCAGGCGCTCACCGATCACCTCCTCGCGCTCCGGGCGCTCCTCGACCCGGACGGCCTGCGGGGCGACCTTCTCGCCGCCCGCCTCGCGGCGCTGTGCGCCGAGCCCGGCGGGCGTGAGGAGCTCACCGCGAGGGTGAGCGAGATCATCGCTCTCGAGCGCGCCTGCATCGCCGGCGTGGCGCCCGACGACGACACCGTCGCGGTGCTCGTCGCGGAGCTCGCCGGCCACCTGCGAGCGATCCTCCGCGACGTCCTCTGCGGCCATCTCGATCCCGATCTCCGCGGGCTCGCGGACCGCCTCCTCGGAGAGGACCAGCCGACCGCCGCGTAGCGGGCGGGGGGCGCCGCCTTCACGCGAACTTCACCACGATCCGGCCCATCGCCCTACCCTTCCGGTGGATGTCGATCGTGCCTCGTCTCCTGACGGCCGCCTGCGCGGCCGTCCTCGTGTCCGCCCCCGCCGCGCACGCCGAGCGCGCCGACGAGCCGTGGCCGCCGAAGAAGGGGCCCGGCGACCTCTTCGTCCACTTCGGCGAGGAGCACTACAACGACGCCGACGGGGGGACGCTCCTCCCGAAGGTCGTCGAGGGCGCCGCGGCGTACGACCCGGCCCTCGTCACCATGAGCGGCGACAAGGCCGACGACGGGGAGGCCGCGCAGCTCGAGGGCTGGAAGCGCGTGATGGAGCGCTTCGACGAGGCCGGCGTCCCGTACCTCGCGGGGGTCGGCAACCACGACCGCAAGGCTCCGCCCGGAGCGCCGGGGGGAACCGTCGGGCTCTTCTACCTCACGACCCCCGACTCGCTCGACGAGTACAAGCAGGTCTTCCGCGACCGCCCGTTCCCGATGGGCGACGCCGCGACGTACGACGGCATCGGGCCTGCGCGGCCCGCCGGCGACCCGGCGGGCGCCGCCGGGACGTACTACGCGGACGTCGGCCGCGTCCGCTGGATCTTCCTCGACAACTCGTGCTGGGGCCTCACGAGCTGCGATCCGTTCCAGGCGCGCGCGGAGGCCTCGCGAGCGACGCAGCTCGACTTCCTCCGCGCCCGCGCGACCGAGGCGACGCGCGCCGGGAAGGCCGTCTTCGTCGTCATGCACATGCCGACGCGCGATCCCCGCGACCAGTCCTACACCGACCTCACCGCCCGCAACCACGTCATGGGCAAGGGGATCTCGCCGGACAACGGCGCCTTCGAGCGGGCCGCCGCGGAGACCGGCGTCGACGGTGTCTTCGTCGGCCACATCAAGGGCCAGTTCCTCTACCGCGGCGCGGGTGACGTGCCGTACTTCATCGACGGGGGCGCCGGCGGCGAGCTGTACACCGAGGGCCCGGTCGGCGTCGACCACGGGTACTGGCACGGCTACCGGCTCGTCCGCGTCGCGCAGGACGGCGTGACGAGCGACGTCGTCCCGATCTTCGTCGAGGACGGCATCACCGTCGAGGGGCCCGCGCGCCTCGGGCGCGGCGAGGTCGGCGCGTTCTCGGCCTTCGGCCGCCAGCCCGTCTTCAACGACCCCGCGAAGGTCGACCGCCTCGAGCTCCGCGACCCCGATCCGGTGCGTCCCGAGGCGCGCTCGGGCTTCCTCGCCGGCGCCGGCGGAGACATCGTCCTCTACGGCGGTCCGCTCCTCCTCGTCGGCCTCTTCCTCGTCGGCGCCGCCCGCTTCCGCATGCTCGAGCGCGCGCCGCGTGCGGCCCTCGGCGCGACGCTCGGCGTCGTCGTCGTGAGCGGCTTCGGCGCCGCGGCGGTGGCCGGTCAGCAGGACGTCCCGACGTCGACGCCTCGCGAGAGCCTCCCGGCGCCGGCGCGCATCTGGGAGACCGGCAACGAGCGGGTCCTGCGCCCCGTTGCGGCCGCCGACGACGACCCGCGCCGCGATGCGGCGACGCAGACGACCTCCGGTCGCTTCGTCGCACGCTGCCCCGGGCGGACGCAGATCTCGGTGACCTCGGGCTGGGAGCGGACGGCGACGGCGGTGACCGTGCCGAGCCGGCAGGGCCGGATCGCGAAGCGGGTCCGCCGCGGCGAGCGCTCGGCGCGCAGAGGCCGCTCGACGACCGTCGCCCGGATCGTCCCCGCGCAGCCGGTCGTCACCCGCGTGAGGGTGAAGAAGGGCCGCCGGGTCGTGAAGACGCTCGTCCACCGCTGCTCCGGCAAGCCGGTCGCGGCGCGCTGGCGCCCGTCGAAGGCGACGAAGCGCGGCCTCTACGACGTCGAGGTCGCCGTCTTCTCCGACCGCGAGCCGATCATCCGGCGCTACGGGGTCCGGGTGCGCTAGCCCTCGGCGACGCCCCGGCCGCGAAGGGCAGGGCGGCCTGCTCGTCGCTCGCCGCCGCCGTCTCGGCGGCGGCATCCGCCTCGCCGGCGAGGCTCTGCACCGCACCGTGGATCGCGGCCGCGAGCGGGACCGCGACGACCGCACCGGCGATCCCGGCGAGCGAGCCTCCGGTGCCGACCGCGATGAGCACGACGACCGGGTGGAGGGAGACCGCCTTGCCGACGATGACGGGCTGCAGGACGTTGCCCTCGAGCTGCTGCACGGCGATGACCGCGCCGAAGATGATGAGCGCGTCCGTCACGCCGCCGAACGCGAGCGCGACGAGCACGGCGACGAGACCCGACACGAACGCGCCGATGAACGGGATGAACGCGAGGACGAACGTGAGGACGGCGATCGGGATGACGAGCGGGACACCCACCAGCAGGAGCGCGAGGCCGATCCCGATCGCGTCGATGAGGGCGACGAGAGCCTGGCCGCGGACGTAGCGCGACATCGCGTCGAACGCCGCTCGACCCGCGCGGTCGACCTCCTCCCTGTTCTCCCCGGGCACGACCTTGAGGAGCGAGGTCCACAGCGCCGGGCCGTCCTTGAGGAGGAAGAAGAGGATGACGAGGCCGAGGACGAACCCGGCGGCGATGTTCGCGGCGACGAGGAAGGCCTCGAAGACGCCGAGGCCGATCATCCGCGCGTTGTCGCGCAGCGCGTCGACGGCGCCGTCGACGGCGTCCTCCACCTCCTGGCGCTCGATGCCGAAGCCCCCGAGCGCGTCGGGCAGCTCCGAGGCGCCCTCGCGGATGCTCTGCTCGAGGTCGGTGGCCTGGTCGACGACGGAGGGTCCGAGGAGGACCCCCGCGCCGGCGACGACGCCGAGGAGGAGGAAGAAGGTCGCGAAGGCGGCGAGCGCCGGAGGCGCCCCGATCCGCCGGAACGCCGTCGTCAGCGGCCAGAGCGCCGAGGTGACGATGAGCGCGATGAACAGCGGGATCGTGATGATCGAGAGCCGCAGGAACACCCAGCCGAGAGCGACCGCTCCGATCGCCACGACGAGGAGTCGCCAGGTCCAGGCGGCCGCAAGCGCGAGGCCGTGGGGGACGTCGCGGCCCGCCCGGCGTGTCGGAGGCTCGGCGGGCATCTCGACTCTCTTCGTTCCCGGCTACTGACGCGGACGAACCTCTGTTCGCGACCGCGTGGCCTCCACGGCGTCGCGGCCCGCCACCTCCGCGAGCAGTCGCTCGCGCTCGGCGTCGTCAGCGAAGAGGTGCCGCTCGACGCCGACGAGCCCCGCGATGTCGGAGACCTCGCCGTCGAGGAGGGGGACGAGGACCGGGTCGTCGATGGCGAGCTCCCGGCACAGCCGCTCGACGCTCGCCGCGTCGCGGGCCGCGATCTCCTGCTCGTCGGCGTACGTGCGGGCGACCTTCCGCGCGAGCGCCGGCTCCAGCGCCTTCGAGATCTCCTCCGTGAGGCTCTCGACGTCGACGGGCGCCGTCTCCGCCGCGGGCGTGAGGCGGTTGACGACGAGGGCGCCGAACGGCATGCCCGCATCGCGGAGCTTCCCGTGGAAGAACAGGGCCTCGTCGACGGGCTCCGGCTGGGGCGAGGTGACGACGACGAAGGTCGTCCCCGGGTCGTCGAGGAGCGCCTTGACGCCCGCGGCACGCTCCGTGAAGCCGTCGATGATCCCGCCGAGGGCCCGGAAGAAGACCGAGAGGTCCTCGAGGAGGTCGACGCCGGTGACGCGCTTGAGGACGCTGAAGACGACGCCGGTGCCGCGGCCGACGATCTTCGCGGCGAGCCCCGTCGGCGCGAGGAACATCTTGAGCGCCCGCCCCTCGAAGAAGGCGGTGAGGCGGTCGGGGGCGTCGAGGAAGTCGAGGGCGTTGCGCGATGGCGGCGTGTCGAGGACGAGGACGTCGAAGCCCCCCTCGCGGTCGAGGTCGTAGAGCTTCGCGATCGCGGTGAACTCCTGCGACCCGGCGACGGCGCCCGAGAGCTCCTGGTAGATGCGGTTCGAGAGGATCTCGTCTCGCGTCTCCGCGTCCGGCGCCAGCCGGTCGATGAGCTCGTCGAACGTCCGCTTCGCGTCGAGCATCATCGCCCACAGCTCGCCGCGCACCTCGAGGCCGGCCTCGGCGAAGAGGGCGGGGTCGACGAGATGGGGCTCGTTGCCGAGGTCCTCCAGGCCGAGCGCCTGCGCGAGGCGCTTCGCCGGGTCGATCGTCACGACGGCGACGCGCTTGCCGCGGGCGGCGAGACCGAGGGCGATCGCCGCGGACGTCGTCGTCTTCCCGACGCCGCCCGACCCCGCGACGATGCAGATCCGCTTGCCGGCGAGCCGGTCGTCGATCGCGCCGCTCACAGCGTCGCCTCCGCCCGGTCGATCCGGCGGCCGAGCTCGTCGGAGAGCTCGTGCAGCCCGGCCGGGTCCGACGTGCCGCCGGTGAGGAACGGGACCGAGACGACCGGCACCTCGTCGCGGAACGCGCGCCGCAGCCGGGACACCTGCGCGCGCTGGGCGCGCGTCGTGCGCTCGACCCGCGCGGCGACGCGCAGCGCCGACCGGGCGCGCGGGCTCGGCGCCGCCGCGACGGCCTCGGCGATCGCCTCTCCGTCGCGCGGTCCGAGGCGGGCCGGGCGGACCGCGTTGAGGACCGCGAGCGCCGGCGGCATGCCGAGCGTCTCGCGCAGGCCGTCGCGGAGCATGAGCGCCTCGGTGACGGCCAGCTCCTCCGGCGTCGCGACCGCGACGACCGCCGTGCGTCGGGGATCTCTCAGCATGTCCTCGATCGTACGGCCCTGGCGCGCGATCGGACCGACGTGGGCGGCATCGGCGAACGTCCGGGGGGACCGGAGCATCGCGAGCCCGTGGCCGGTCGCGGGCGCGTCGAGCACGACGAGGTCGTACGGATGGCGGTGGGGGAGACGGCGCTGCGGCTGGGCGAGCTCCCAGACCTTGCCGATCGTGAGGAGCTCCGCGAGGCCCGGGGTCGCGGCGGTGAGGTACGTGAAGGCCCTGCTCTGGGAGAGGACCTCCGCGAGGGCCCGCACGGGGAGCTGGTCGATGAGGTACTCCTCGAGAGCGTGCTCGGGGTCGACGCTCACGTGGGCGAGCCGGTCGCCGACGACGCGCTCCCGCGAGGGGTCCCCGGGCCCGGCTCCGAGCATGCGCGACGCGTCGTCCCGCCCGCTCACCTCCGCCAGGATCGTCCGTCGCCCGCGCCGCGCGGCGTCGAGCGCGAGGGCGGCGGCGACCGTCGTCTTGCCCACCCCGCCCTTCCCCGTCACGACGACGAGGCGGTGCGCGTCCCCGTCGCGTGCGGCCATGCCGGGATCCTATGACCCCGCGTGGCCGACGCGCCGTGCAGGAACCGCGGCCCCGATCGCGAAAACCCCCGACGTGGCGGCCCCGGCCGGGGCCGACAGACCGACCCACCGGAGCGACCCGTGTCGAGTGTGGAGAAGAACCCAGAGGTCATCGTCTTCGCGAATCAGAAGGGCGGCGTCGCCAAGACGACGACGACGCTCAACCTCGCCGTCGCCTTCGCCGAGAAGGGGCACCGCGTGCTGTGCGTCGACATGGATCCCCAGGGGAACCTCACGATGTCCCAGGGGATCGATCCCGACGCGCTCGAGCAGTCGATGTTCGACGTGCTCGTGCACGGGCTCCCCATCCGCGAGGTGATCCGCAAGCGCGAGATCGACGTCGCCTGCGCGTCGATCGACCTCGCCGGGGCGGAGATCGCGATGTCGACGATGATCGGCCGCGAGCGCGCTCTCGAGAAGGCGTTCAAGGCGATCCGCGAGGACTACGACTTCATCTGCATCGACACGCCGCCGAGCCTCGGGCTGCTCACGATCAACGCCCTCACGGCCGCGGACAAGGTGATCGTCCCCGTGCAATGCGAGTATCTCTCCATGCGCGGGCTGATCCAGCTCCAGAACACCCTCGCGATGATCCGGGAGAACCTCAACCCGGACGTCGAGATCGAGGGGATCCTCCCGACGCTGATGGACACGCGGACCGTCCACGCCAAGGAGGCGATCGAGATCCTCGAGGAGAACTTCGGCGACCGCGTCTTCGCGTCGCGGATCAAGAAGACCGTGCGGTTTGCGGAGGCGCCCGTGAAGGGCATGTCGGTGCTCAAGTACGACCCGGACGGCATGGCCGCCCAGTCCTATCGCGATCTCGCGAAGGAGGTTCTCACCCATGGGAAGCGGTAAGCGCGCGTCGATGCGGGAGGGGCCGCTCGCGGCCCTCTTCCGCAAGACCGAGGAGGTGCAGGAGCACGTGGCCCGCAGCGAGGTCAGCGCGTCCGATCAGCCCCAGGCGGGGGCCCCTGCGCCTCCGCCCCCGGCGACGGAGGCGGCGCGCGCCGCGGCGTCCGATCCCGCGCAGCAGCGTCTCGACGTGGCGGGCCGCGAGGCGTCCGCGCCGGAGCCTCCGCGCGAGCCCGCGCCCGCGCCCGCTCCGGAGGCCGCCGGGACCCCCGAGCCTCCGCGCGAGCCCGCGCCCGCGCCCGAGCCGGCGGTCGCCCCCGCGGCCGAGGCGTTCGAGCCGCGCGTCCGCGAGACGCCGTATCCGCACCCGTCCCTCGGTGCGCAGGACGAGCCCGCGATGGACGAGCCCGAGCCCGAGCCGCGCTCACCGCAGGAGCGTCTGCGTGACGCGTTCAGCTCCGAGCTCCCCGAGGACGTGATGGCCTCGCCGCGGACGCCTCCGAGGACGCCGCCGCCGCCGCCCGCCCACGAGGAGCTCATGCCGCCGGCGATGCCGGCGAACCACGACCCGTACGCCCGCGGCGGCGCGTCCTCGGGGTGGGGGGCCGCGGCCGATCGGGTGGTCGAGCCCGTCATCCGCGTCGTCGGCGTCGGCGGCGCCGGCGTCAACGCCGTCAACCGCATGGTCGAGGCGGAGGTCGCGGGCGTCGAGTTCATCGCCGTCAACACCGACGTCCAGTCGCTCCAGCAGTCGACGGCGGACGTCACCCTCCACATCGGCCCGCAGATCACCCGCGGGCTCGGCGCCGGCTCGGACCCCGAGCTCGGTCGCCGCTCGGCGCAGGAGGACCTCGACAAGATCAAGGCGCTCCTGAAGGGCTCCGACATGGTGTTCGTCGCGGCGGGCGCCGGTGGCGGCACCGGGACGGGTGCCGCACCGATCGTCGCGCGGCTCGCGCGGGACATCGGCGCGCTCACGGTCGGCATCGTCACGAAGCCGTTCGGCTTCGAGGGCAGCCGTCGCATGGCCGCGGCGGACGAGGGGGTCGATGCGCTCGCCGACGAGGTCGACACGCTCATCGTCGTCCCGAACAACCGGCTGCTCACCGTCCTCGACAAGCACACGTCGATGGTCGACGCCTTCCGCGTCGCCGACGACGTCCTCCGTCAGGGCGTGCAGGGCATCAGCGACCTGGTGACGCTCCCGGGCCTCATCAACCTCGACTTCGCCGACGTGCGGACGATCATGTCCGAGGCGGGGAACGCCCTCCTCGGGATCGGCATGGGCGACGGCGAGCATCGTGCGGTCGAGGCGGCGAAGCAGGCGGTGTCCTCCCCGCTGCTCGAGACGAGCATGGACGGCGCGCGGAAGATCCTCCTCTCGATCACCGCGGGCAGCGACCTCTCGCTCTGGGAGGTCAACGAGGCCGCGAAGGCCGTCGCGGAGGCTGCCCACCCGGAGGCGAACATCATCTTCGGGGCGATGGTCGACGAGAAGCTCGCCGACCAGGTGTGGGTGACCGTCGTCGCGACCGGGTTCAGCGGGGCGAGCGGCCCGGTCCGCGACCGCGAGCGCCAGCCTGCGTCGACGCGCCGCACCACGCTCGAAGAGCCGGCGGGCGAGCCGCGGGTGGAGCGGCGCACCGCCCCGCGCGAGGAGCGCCCGCGTCAGCGCGAGGAGCGTCCGGCGCGGCCGCCGCGCGAGGAGCGGTCGGAGCGCAAGGGGCCGCTGCGCATGAGCGAGCTCGACGTCCCCGAGTTCATCCCGCGCGGCTGAACGAGTCTCCTGAGGGGGAGAGAGGACGACGGGCCCGGCGAGCCGCCGGGCCCGTCGTCGTCACCGGTCACTCGACGATGGCGAGCCAGACGATGCCGGTCGCGATGAGCGCGATCGCGGCGAGCCGCGCCGGGGCGGCGGACTCGTCGAGCAGCACGATGCCGAGGATGGCGGTGCCGACGGCGCCGATGCCCGTCCACACCGCGTACGAGGTCCCCGCGGGAAGCTCCCGCAGCGCGAGCGCGAGGAGGACGATGCTCGCCGTCCCCGCGACGGCGAAGACGACGCTCGGCACCAGCTTCGAGAACCCGTCGGACTCCTTGAGGGCGATCGCCCACACGCATTCCAGGAGCCCGGCGGTGAGGAGGAGGATCCAGGCCAAGGTCGGCCCGAAGCTAGCACCTCGTGGGAGGATCTCCGCGATGCCGAGCCCGTCCGCACGTCACGCGCGAGGGATCGGGTGAGCCCCGCGCGCGGCGTCGTCGCCGCCGGGCACCCGACGAGCGCCGAGGCGGGCGCGTCGGTCCTCCGCGAGGGCGGCAACGCCGTCGACGCGGCGCTCGCCGCGATGCTCACGTCGTTCACGGCCGAGCCGCTCCTCACGGGCCCCGGTGCGGGCGGCTACATGCTCGTCGCCGGCGCGGAGTCCGAGCCGGTGCTCCTCGACTTCTTCGTGTCGGCTCCGGGGGTCGGGGGCGACGGCGCCGTCCGGGCCGAGCTCGTGCCGGTCGAGGTGTCCTTCGGCGACGCCGTGCAGGTCTTCAACGTCGGTCCGGCCTCCGTGGGGGCGTGGGGGAACCCGGCCGGGATCTGCGCGGCCGCGCAGCGCTGGGGGAGCGTCCCGATCTCCGAGCTCGCGAGGCGTGCCGCCGTCGTCGCGCGCGAAGGCGTCCCGCTCAACGCCGCGCAGGCCTACGTCTTCGAGATCCTCGAGGGCATCCTCGTCTCGACGCCGGAGGCGACCGCCGTCTTCGCGCCGGACGGACATCTCCTGCGCGAGGGGGACGTCTTCCGCTCCGACGACCTCGGCGACGCCATCGAGCGGCTCGGGGCCGACGGGGCGGCGCCGTTCTACACCGGCGAGGTCGCGGAGACCGTCGTCTCGTACCTCGCCGACCGCGGCGGGACCCTCACGTTCGAGGACCTCGCCGCCTACGTCGCCGTCCCCCGCGAGCCGGTGCGCGTCGGCTACCGCGGCCGCGAGGTCGCGACGAACCCGCCACCGTCGGCCGGCGGGGTCCTCATCGCGATCGCGCTCGGCCTCCTCGACCGCGACGAGGACCCGCCGGGACGCAGCGGCCCCGCCGCCGACCGGCTCGTCGAGGTGATGGAGCAGGTGCAGGCCGGCCGCACCCCCGAGTTCGTCTCCGGTCTCGACCGCCCCGGCGCGGGCGAGCGCCTCCTCGCCGAGAGGCTCGGGTCGACGACCCACGTCTCGGTCCTCGACGAGAGCGGGCTGGCGTGCGCCGTGACCTGCACGAACGGCGAGGGCTGCGGGATCGTCGTCCCCGGCACCGGCGTGCACCCGAACAACATCATGGGCGAGGAGGACCTCAACCCGCTGGGCTTCCACGCCTTCGCGCCCGGTCGCCGGATGCCGTCGATGATGGCGCCGACGATCGTCCGCGGCGAGGCGGGGGTCGAGCTCGTCGTGGGCAGCGCGGGCTCGAACCGCATCCGCTCGGCGATCCTGCAGACGATCGTGGGGGTCGTCGACCGCGGGCTCCGCGCGCAGGAGGCCGTGGTCGCCCCGCGACTCCACTTCGAGAGCGGCGTCGTCTACACCGAGCCGGGGATCGACCTCGACGTCCTGAGCCGTGTCGGGAGGACGGTCGCGCCGTTCCGCGGGCGCAACCTCTTCTTCGGCGGCGTCCAGGCGGTCGAGTGCCATCCGGTGACGCGCGAGGTCAGCGGCGCGGGCGACCCGCGTCGCGGTGGTGCGGCGGTGATCGCGTGAGGCGCCTCGTGCTCCTGTGCCTGGCCGCGGCGGCCGGCCTCGGCGCGTGCGCCGAGGGGACGCCGTCGCCGGACCTCTTCATCGTCCAGCGGTCGGGGTCGCTTCCCGACGCGGAGCTGCGCCTGCGCGTGACCGACGGCGGGTTCGTCCGCTGCGACGGCGGCCCGGAGGTCCAGATCACCTCGGAGCAGCTCATCGACGCCCGCGCGATCGCCCGCGCTCTCAACGGCGAGCCGGACGACGAGGAGCCCGGCATCGTCGAGACGTCGCCGCGCAACCCGCCGCGACCGGGGTCGCAGCTGCGCTACGAGGTGCGCTCCGAGGAGGGGACGGTGACGTTCGCCGACAACTCGCAGCCGGTCCCGGACGAGCTGCAGGAGCTGCAGGTGCTCGTCCGCGCGCTCGCGCAGGAGGCGTGCGACCGCGAGCGGTAGCGCACCGCGCCCGGTGCGACGATGTGTCGCATGGGTCGCCGCCACTGGGTCGCGCTCGGCGCTCTCGCGGCGACGTGGGGAGCCTCATATCTCTTCGTCGAGCTGGCGCTCGAGGACTACTCGAGCGCGTTCATCGTCTTCGGTCGCACGTCGCTCGCGGCGCTCGTCCTCGTCCCGATCGCGTGGCGGACGGGAGCGTTCGCCGGACTCCGGGGGCGGCTCCCGGACGTCGCGATCCTCGCGCTCGTGCAGATCGCGATCCCGTTCCTCTGCATCGCCGAGGGCCAGCATTACATCCCCAGCGCCCTCGCGGGCATCCTCGTCGCCTCGGCGCCGATCTTCACCGCGCTGCTCGCCATCCGTCTCGATCCGGAGGAGCGGATGGAGGGGTGGTCGGCCGTCGGGATCGTCGTCGGCATCGTCGGGATCGTCCTCCTCTTCGGCGTCGACCTGTCCGGCGACGCGATGGCGATCCTCGGCGGCGGACTCGTCCTCCTCGCGGGCTTCGGGTACGCGGTCGGCGGGCACCACCTCAAGCGGCGCCTCGGCGACGTGCGGCCCGCGGGCGTGGCGGCCGCCTCGATGGTCGTCGCGGCGCTCGTGACGCTCCCGTTCGCCGTCGCGACGGCGCCGGACGAGGTCGGGGCCGGCAGCACCGCCGCGCTCGCGGCGCTCGGCGCGGTCGGCACGGGCGTCGCGTTCCTCATCTTCTACTCGACGATCGCGGCCGTCGGGCCGTCGCGGGCGATGCTCGTCGCCTATCTCGCTCCGGGCTTCGCGGTCGTCTACGGCGCGGTCCTGCTCGGCGAGGACGTCACGGCCGCCACGGTCGCCGGCCTCGCTCTCATCCTCGGTGGCAGCTACCTCGGCGCCGAGGGCCGGCCGCCGTGGCGGCGCGCGCCGATTCCCGAGCCCGCGGCCGCGGACGTCCTCGCGGCGCCCGGCGACCGGGTCAGCTGAAGCGCACCTTGCCGTTCGACCGCGCGCGGACCTCGGCCTTCTCGATGAAGTCGAGGCGGCGCATCGCGGCGCGGAAGAGCCGGGTGACGAGCCGCAGGCGCGCGTTCTCGGAGCGGAGGTCGAGGAGGCCCTGCTTCGCGTCGAGCCCGAAGTCGACGGTCGCCGCCATCTCGTAGGAGCCGAGGTCCGCGAGCTCCGACGGTTCGAGGATCTTGTCGGTCGCCGCCTCGACGAGCTTCGCGTACGCCTCGTGGGCCTCGTCGAGCGTCGCCGCGTCGACCTCCTCGTCCTTGTCCGCGACGAACTCGACGGTGCCGGCGGGGTAGGGGACGTCCTCGAGATCCTCGTCGAGCAGCCGCAGCCGTCGCGTCCCCCGGGCGACGATGTTCATCCGGCCGTCGTCGAAGCGCTCGAGGACCTCCTCGACCCGGACGGCGCACCCGCTCATCCGCAGTCCGTGATCACCGGCCCACACGATGCCGAACTCGGACCCGCTCTCCAGGCACTCGGCGATCATCGTCCGGTAGCGCTCCTCGAAGATGTGGAGCGGCACGAGCTCGTGGGGGAGTGCGACGAGCCCGAGCGGGAAGAGAGGGAAGCGATGGACGACGTCTTCGGACATCTCCGTCGAGTCTACGGTCGACCGTGGCGCACCGACGCCCGTATCTCCGATCGATGACCTCGACAGCGATCGTCTGGTACCGGCGCGAGCTCCGCGTCCACGACCTCCCGGCCCTCCACGAGGCGAATGCGGCGCACGACCGCGTCGTCCCGCTCTTCGTCCTCGACGACGCGCTCCTCGGCGGCCGGTTCGCGAGCGGCGCGAGGACGCGGTTCATGCTCGACGGCCTGCGCGAGCTCGACGACGCGCTGAAGGAGCGCGGGTCGGGGCTCGTCGTGCGACGGGGCTCCGACGTCGTCGCCGAGGTCGTCGCGGTCGCCCGCGAGGCGAAGGCCGACGCGGTGTACTGGACGAGCGACGCGGCGCCGTACGCGCGGGCGCGCGACCGGCGGGCGACGGAGGCGCTCCGCGATGTCGACGTGGAGCCGGTCCCCTGTCCGGGCAGCTACTGCATCGACGTCTCGAAGCCGCGGACGGGCGACGGCAAGCCCTACGCCGTCTTCACGCCGTTCTCGCGCCGATGGGAGACGGCCGAGCGGCGGCCGGTCCACGGCGCGCCCCGCGACCTCGGCGGCCTGCCGTCGTCGCTGAAGAAGGGCCGGCTGCCGTCCCTCGACGCGCTGGGCCTCGCCGACGAGGTCCCCGAGCCCGTCCGTGAGGCGGGGGAGACGGCGGCGCGTGACGCGATGCACGCCTGGCTGCGGGGACCCGTCGACCGCTACGCGGACCTCCACGACCGGCTCGCCGGCGGGACGAGCGTGCTCTCTCCGTACCTGCGCTGGGGGCTCGTGAGCCCGCGCGAGCTCGAGGAGAAGGCCCGTGACCGCGGCGGGGAGGGCGCCGACGCCTTCGTCCGCCAGCTCGCGTGGCGCGACTTCTACGCGCACGTCCTGCTCACGCACCCCGACAACCTCCGCCACGAGTACCAGGAGCGCTACCGGTCGCTCGAGTGGGACCACGACGACGAGCTGCTCGATGCGTGGCGGGAGGGCCGCACCGGCTACCCCGTCGTCGACGCGGGGATGCGGCAGCTCGCCCGGACGGGGTGGATGCACAACCGCACGCGGATGATCGTCGGCTCGTTCCTCACGAAGGACCTCCACCTCGACTGGCGTCACGGCGAGGCGCACTTCGAGCGGCTCCTCCTCGACGGCGAGCCGTCGCAGAACAACGGCAACTGGCAGTGGATCGCCTCGACGGGGGTCGACCCCGCGCCCTACTTCCGCCGCATGTTCAACCCGACGACGCAGGCGAAGAAGTTCGACCCCGACGGCGAGTACGTCCGCCGCTGGGTGCCCGAGCTGAACGACGTCCCCGCGAAGCGGATCTTCGAGCCGTGGACGATGACCGACGAGGAGCAGGACGAGGCGGGCTGCGTCATCGGCGAGGACTACCCGGCGCCGGTCGTCGACCACGGGGAGGAGCGCAAGCGGGCGATGGAGCGCTACCGCGCGGCGGGCGACTGACGGCCGGCGCGGATACGGTGTCGCGATCGCCGGCGACGAGGACATCGAGGCCTACGAGGAGCGGTTCCGCCGCGCCGGGCTCCCGCTGTTCATCGAGGACGTCGACGCCGAGACCGACGTGTGGAACCGCGCCTTCCCGGTCCTCGCCCTCGTCTTCGTCGCCGAGATGCTCGGCGGCCTCAACCTCGAGTGGGGGCTCGGGGCGAACATCGCCGCCGGCGTGGGGTCGTTCGCGATCGCGATCGGCGGCGTCCTCCTCGTCAACCGGGTCCGCGGCCGCAAGGTCCTCGCGATCCCCGAGTCGATCGGGGGCCTCGAGCTCGCGGCCTTCGTCCTCCTGCCGGCGGTCCTCCCGTACGTCTTCGGCGGGCAGGTGACGAGCGCGATCGTCACCGCGGCCGGCAACCTCGCCGTGCTCGCCCTCCTCTACGGCGTCCTCGCCGTCGGGCTCGTCGCGATCGTGCGCTGGGCCGCGGGCCGGCTCGCCCGCCAGCTCCTGCGCTCGCTGTCGCTCCTCGCCCGGGCGATCCCGCTGCTGCTCCTCTTCAGCGTCGTCCTCTTCGTCAACACCGAGATGTGGGAGGTCTTCGCGCGGATGGACGTCCTCACGCTCGTCGCGGTCGTCGTGCTGCTCGTCCTCGTCGGCTCCGGGTTCGTCGTCCTGCGCCTCCCGCGCGAGCTCGACGAGATCGAGGCCGAGGCGGGCGAGCGAGGGCCCGACCTCGGCCGCCGCCAGCTCTTCAACGTGGGCCTCGTCCTGTTCGTGGGTCACGCGCTGCAGGTCGTCGTCGTCACCGTCGCGGTCGCCGCGTTCTTCGTGATCTTCGGGCTCCTGACGATCCGGGAGGAGGTCGTCGTCTCGTGGCTCGGCAGCCCGGGTGATGCGATCACCCCTCTCGGGATCGACGTCGGCCTCACGACCGAGCTCCTCCAGGTCGCGACGGGCATCGCGGCGATCAGCGGGCTCTACTACGCGATCGCGGTCCTCACCGACGCGACCTACCGCGAGGAGTTCCTCGACGACGTGCGCCGAGAGATGCGCGGCAACTTCGTCGCGAGGGCCGAGTACCTGCGCCTGCGAAACGGCACCCCCTGACCCGCCGAGGTGGTCAGTCCGCGCGTGGCGGCGCGTCGAGCCGGCCGCGCTGGCCCGGGGCCCCGCCCGACTGGTCGTCGGGGATCTCGGGCAGCTTCGTCATGACGAGCCGCGTGACGACGTGGTCGGCCCGGCTCTTGCGGTGGCGCAGCGCGCGGTTGAGCAGCGCCTGCTCGACGGTGGCCTGCGCCTCGCGCGCACGCAGCGCCGCTTCCTTGCGGACGGTCATCGCGTCACCGTCGCGTCGACGGGGAGGTGCTGGACGTGCGCCATGTGCGCCGGTGGCTCGTCGAGCCGCCGGATCGACCCCGGGAACCCCTTCAGCTGCGGGACGCCCTGCTCGAAGTCGAGGTAGTCGTCGGAGTCGGCGATGAGGTTCGCGTCGTTGTGCTCGTGGGCGCCCCCGCCCTCGAGCTCGTCGAGCAGCTCGGGGAACCACCAGCCGCGGGGGACGCGGAGATGTCCCGCGAGCATCTCGGAGCGGATCTCGACCATCGCGCTGATCGCCCCCTGGGTCGAGCTCACCTCCGCCCAGTCGCCGTCGGCGAGCCCGTGGGCCGCCGCGTCGTCGGGGTGGACGAACACCTTCGGCAGCGGAGACATCTTGCGCAGCGACGGCAGCTGGCGCTGGCCGGTCATGAAGTACGGGTCCTCGCGGACGCCGACGAAGAGCCTGAACGGGTGGTCCGGCTCGCTCGGCGGCTCGCGGTGGTACGGGAGCGGGTCGAACCCGAGCTCGTCGAGGACGCTCGACCGCAGCTCGACCTTGCCCGACGGCGTCGCGAAGCCCGTCTTGCGGTAGGAGCGGTACTCGAAGGGAGCGATGCGCATGTCGTGCGTGTCGCAGAACTCCTGATAGGACATCCCGAGCGGCGTGAGCCGGTGGTCGAGGATCTCCTCGACCGACGTCCACGGGAACTCCTCCTCGAGGCCCATGCGGACGGCGAGGCCGCGCCAGAGGTCGAAGACGCCGCGGCACCCGGGCGGCGGATCGACCGCCTTCTCGGAGGCGATGAGCCACGAGCGCCACAGCCACGAGTCGTGGACGTTGGGACGCTCGAGCCACGTGTCGCCGGGCAGCACGTAGTCGGAGAGCTGCGCCGTCGGCGTCATGAACAGGTCGTGCGAGACGACGAGGTCCTGGTTCATGAGCCCCCGCCGGATCTGCTGCTGGTTGGCGAAGCTCATCATCGTGTTGTTGCCGAGGCTGAAGAACGCCTTCACCGGATAGGGGTCGCCGGTGTCCATCGCGCGGAACAGCGCCGTCGGGTTCGCCATGTACGAGCCCATGACGATGTTCGCGTGGCGGTGGCCGTAGACCCGCTCGGTGTGCGGCGCCATGATGTCGCCGGCGCGGTAGGTGAACGCCGGGTGCGTGTCGGACCCCAGCTGCTTCGCGCGCTGCTCGGGAGCGAGCCGCTCGTGCTGCTCGAGCGTCGTCTCGGCGACGTACTCGGGGTTGTACCCGTAGAGGAGCTCGCCGCCCGGGATGTCGAGGTGGCCGCAGATCGCCTTCACGATGCTCTGCAGCCGCAGCGCCGAGGTCGAGGAGACCTGCTGGTCGGTCACCGGGGACCACGGCATGCACGCCGACCGCGCCGTGGCGTACACGCGCGCGGCCTCGCGGATCTGCGCGGCGGGCACGCCGGTGATCTCCTCCACGCGCGAGAGCGGGTACTCGTCGGCGCGCTCGCGCAGCTCGTCGAACCCGACCGTCCAGTCGCGGACGAACTCCTCGTCGTAGAGGCGCTCGTCGATGATCACCTTGAGCCATCCGAGGTACATCGCGGCGTCCGTCCCGGCGCGCAGCTGGAGATGGACGTCGGCCCGGTCGGCCTGCCCCGACACGCGCGGGTCGAGCACGATGACCTTCGCCCCGCGCTGCTGCGCGCGGCGGATGAAGTTGTAGATCGGCGTCCACGAGTGCCGGCGCGGGTTGTGCCCGTTGAGGACGATGAGGTCCGTGTTGAGCAGGTCCGGCCACGGGAACCAGCCGAGGGTGAACTTCGTCACGGCGGCCGTGTTCCCCATGCAGAAGGCGACGCCGCTCGTGAAGTTCGGCGAGCCGAGGAGGTTCATGAAGCGACGACACATGCCGTTGTCGACGCTCGTGTTCCACCCAGACGTCGCGACCGCGAACGCCTCGGGACCGTGGGTCTCGACGACGCGTCGCAGTCGCTGCGCGATGTCGTCGAGGGCGTCGTCCCAGCTCACCTCCTCGAAGCGTCCCTCGCCCCGCTCGCCGACGCGCCGCAGCGGCGTCGTGAGGCGCTCGGGCCGCGCGTAGAGCTTCGCGGCGGAGATGCCCTTGACGCAGAAGTTGTCCTTGATGACCGGGTTGGACGGCGGCGTGATCTTCACCACCTCGCCGCCGCCGACCGTGACGTCGAGCTGGCAGGCGATGTCGCAGACCGCGCACACGGCGCGCTTGGTCTCGGTGGTCATGCTGCGGTCCCCTTGCTGTCGTTGACGTGGCGGGTGCGGACGACGAGGCGCTCGACCTCTCCGGGGCCCGGGGTCGCGTACACGCCGCGGGCGTCGAGCCGGTCGCCGCAGCACGGGCAGCTGAGCACCGGGTCGACGTGCTCGCCGCAGCCGCGATGGACGATCTCGATCGGTGGGCCGTCGGGCGCGGCGTGCTTGTCGCCCCACTGCCGCATCGCGTCGATGATCGGCCAGAGGTCGATGCCGCGCTCGGTGAGCCGGTACTCGGACCGCGGCGGCCGCTCGCTGTAGGGGACCTTCTCGAGGACCCCGTTCTCGACGAGCCGCGCGAGCCGCTGGTTGAGCGTGTTGCGCGAGATCCCGAGCCGCTCGTGGAAGTCGTCGAACCGACGGACCCCGAGGAACACGTCCCGGACGATGAGCAGCGACCACCAGTCCCCGACGACCTCGAGGCACTGCGCGACCGAGCAGTGCATCTCGGCGTAGCTCTTGCGTTCCATGATTGAACCGACCCTAACCGCCGCCGGCGGCGGAATGCAACCCGTCCCGCCCGGGGATGCGTATCCCCGGCATGCCCCACACCGCCCTCGTGCTCGGCGACCAGCTCATGCGCTCGAACCCGGCGCTCGACGGCGCCGACCGCGTCGTGCTCGTCGAGTCGACGGCGCTCATGGCGCGCCGCCCGGTCCATCGGCGGCGCCTGCACGCCGTCCTCGTCGGGATGCGCCGCCTCGCCGCGGACCTGCGCGAGAAGGGTCTCGACGTCGTCGAGCACCGCGGCGCCACGTCGTTCGCCGACGCGCTGCGCGCCCACGACGGGGAGGAGCTCGTCGGCGCGGCGCCGAACCGCCGCGGTGCGCGCGAGCACCTCGAGGGCCTCGGCGTCCGGGTCGTCGGCTCGAACCAGTTCCTCGTCGGCCCCGAGCGGTTCGCCGCCTGGGCCGACGGCCGCACGCGCCTCCTCATGGAGGACTTCTACCGCGACATGCGTCGCGAGCACGGCGTCCTCCTCGACGACGACGGCGAGCCCCTCGGGGGTCGCTGGAACTTCGACGCCGAGAACCGCCGGCCGCCGAAGGACGGCCTCGACGCCCCGCGGCCCTACCGTCCGCGGGAGGACGACGTCGACGACGAGGTGCGTGCCGACCTCGACCGGCTCGTCTCGGCCGGCGCCATCGAGGCCTACGGCGACGACGGCCCGCGGCTCGTCGCGGTGACGCCCGACGAGGCTCGCCGGGCGCTGAAGGACTTCGTCCAGAAGCGCCTCGCCGACTTCGGGCCGTGGCAGGACGCGATGGTCCCCGGCGAGCGGCTGCTCTTCCACGCGAACCTCTCCGTCCCCCTCAACCTCGGCGTGCTCGACCCGCTCACCGCGGTCCGGGCCGCCGAGCGCGCCTACCACGACGGCGACGCGCCGCTGCAGAGCGTCGAGGGGTTCGTCCGGCAGGTGATCGGCTGGCGCGAGTACGTGTGGGGGATGTACTGGCTGCGGGGCGGCGACTGGTCGCGGCGCAACGCGCTGCGCGCGCGCCGGGCCCTGCCCGCGGTCTACACGTCGTCGACCGCGCGGTCGGGGTGGGAGTGCCTCGACGCGACGCTCGCCGGAGTCCGCGAGGACGCCTACGCCCACCACATCGAGCGGCTCATGGTGCTCGGGAACGTCCTGCTGCTGACCGGCGTGGAGCCGTGGGAGGCGGTGCGCTGGTTCGAGACGGCGTTCGTCGACGGCGCCGAGTGGGTGATGGCGCCGAACGCCGCCGGGATGGCCCTCTACGCCGACGGCGGCGAGATGATGACGAAGCCGTACGCGGCGGGCGGCAACTACATCTCGAAGATGTCCCGGCACTGCCCGTCGTGCCGGTACGACCCGAAGAAGCGGACGGGCCCCGACGCGTGCCCGGTCACCGCGCTCTACTGGGACTTCCTGCACCGCCACCGCGAGCGCCTGCGCGGCAACCGCCGCGAGCAATTGTCAAATGTTGTGGATAGGGCGATGAAGGGTGATCAGGCGGCGA
>NZ_JBLKKY010000045.1:0-35963 GCF_059438195.1 Paraconexibacter sp. | reverse complement strand
CCGGTCCGCACGCCGGGACGCGTCCTCGCCGGGCTCGGCACGGGCGCGCTCGCCGCCGTCGTCGTCGCCCACGTCGGGCCGGCGCCCCCGGTCGCCCCGCTCGCGGTGGGCGCGACCGCGGCGGTCGCGGTCGGCCTCCTACCGCGCCTCGGCTGGATCGGCGCCGCGGTCGCGGCCGTCGTCTGGCTCTCCGGCGCGCAGGCCGCCGGTCTCGCGGTCCTCGTCGCCGTCGCCGCGGTCCCCGTCGTCGTCCTCGTCCGCGGGGCTCCCGCGTGGTGGACGCTGCCGGCGATCGCGCCGGCGCTCGGCGTCGCGTCCCTCGCCGTCGCCTTCCCCGTGCTCGCCGGGCAGGCGCCGCGCCTCCTCACGCGCGCTGCGCTCGGCCTGCTGGGCGCGTGGTGGCTCCTCCTCGCCGAGGCCGCGACCGGCGACCGGCTCCTCGCCGGCGCTCCCGGCGGCGTCCCGACCCGCGGCGTCGTCGCAGACGACGGCGGGGCGGCCCTCACCGACGTCGTCGGCCCGCTCCTCAGCGGCGGCGGGCTCCTCGCGGGGGCGGTCTGGGCGCTCGCCGCGGCCGTCCTCCCTCTCGTCGTCCGCGGCCGCGCCGCGGCGGTCGACCTCATCGCCGCGACGGCCTGGGCGGCCGCGCTGGCGACCGCGACGCAGGCGGCCGCCGGGGCCTCGAGCGCCGCGCCGTCGAGCGCCGTCGTGCCGGGCGCCGTCGTCGCCGGCGTGCTCGCCGTGCTGGCCTGCGCGTCGCGTGCGGACGTTCGGTCGCCGCGTGACGCGTAGCATTGATGAGCCGTCCACTGGACGGACCCGCCCACGATGAGCATGCTCAGGAACCTCGAGAGCAGGATCGCCGGCCTCGTCGAGGGGACATTCGGCCGCGTCTTCCGCACGGCCGTGCGCCCGGCGGAGCTGGCCCGCCGGCTCGTCAAGGAGATGGACGCGAACCGCACGGTGAGCGTCTCGCGGACCTACGCGCCGAACGAGTTCGTCATCTGGCTCTCCCCGGAGGACCGCGAGCAGACGAGCCCCATCGAGCACGAGATCGCCGACGAGCTCGCCGTCCGCGTCCTCGAGCACGCCCGCGCCGAGAAGCTCTCGCTCGTCGCCCGGCCGGACATCACCTTCGAGACCGACGATCGCCTCCGCCTCGGGGAGTTCGGGATCCAGGCGCGGCTCGTGCGTCCCGCCGCCGGCGGAACGGGGGAGCGCCCCGCGGTGCCGGATCAGGAGCCGTCCCCGTCACCGCCCCCGGTCGTCCAGGGCGAGCACGGGCACACGATGATCTACTCGACGTCCGACCGCGTGCAGGGCGAGCTGCGCGAGGATCGCGCGTCCCGCCTCGGCCGCGCGTTCGTCGTCGCCGAGGGCCGGCGGGTGGGCGTCCCCGCGTCGGGCGCCGTCCTCGGCCGCAGCCGCGAGTGCGATGTCGTGCTCGCCGACTCGAACGTCAGCCGCCGGCACGCGGAGATCCGCCCGAGCGGCGCGTCCTGGGTCATCGAGGACCTCGGCTCGACGAACGGCGTGCGCGTCAACGGGCGCGAGATCCACGCCCCGACGCCGATCACGGCCGGCGACCGCATCGAGCTCGGCACCGCCGTCATCGGCCTCGAGGTGGAGTGACGATGCTCGAGCCGGTCAGCGCCGCCCTCCAGTTCGGCTTCCTCGCCGTGCTCTACCTCTTCATCCTCTGGGTGTCGCGGAGCGCCCTGAAGGACCTCCGCCGGTCCGCGCAGGCGCCTCCGCCGATGGCCCCGACCGACGCGACGGGCTTCCACACCGCGGCCGCCGTCCCGCGCGGCGATCTCGACGGCCTCGACGCGCGGCTCGTCGTCGAGCGGGCGCCCGGCCACGTGTCCGGGATGGAGTACGAGATCGGCGAGGGCGCGATCCTCGGGCGCGGGGATCAGGCCGAGATCCGGCTCGACGACCCGTTCGCGAGCTCGCGACATGCGCGCCTGAGCCGCCAGGGTGGCATCATCGTGCTCGAGGACCTGGGGTCGACGAACGGGACCTACCTCAACGAGGAGCTCCTCGGCGGCCCCCAGCCGCTCCACCCCGGTGATCGCGTCCGCATCGGGGACAGCGAGTTCAGCTACGAGGAGGGCTAGGCCCTCCGTGGAACGAGTACCGGTGCTGCGCGTCGTCGACAGCTTCAAGGGAACGGACACCGGGCGTCAGCGCCGGGCGAACGAGGACGCCGCCTTCGAGCGGTCGCCGCTCTTCGCGGTCGCGGACGGGATGGGGGGCGCGCGGGCCGGTGAGGTCGCCTCGCGGATCGCCGTGGACGTCCTCGAGCCGGGCCTCCCCGACGGCCCGGAGAGCATCGAGGACCGCCTCTCGGCGCTCGTGCAGGACGCGAACGCGCGCATCCACGACCTGTCGCGGTCCGACGCCGAGCGCGCCGGCATGGGGACGACGATCACGGTCGCCCACGTCGGCGACGAGGAGCTCACGGTCGCGCACGTCGGCGACAGCCGCCTCTACTGCCTTCGCGACGGGACGCTCGAGCGCCTGACGCGGGACCACTCGCTCGTCGACGAGCTCGTCCGCGAGGGCAAGATCACGCAGGAGGAGGCCGAGGTCCACCCGCAGCGGTCGATCATCACGCGCGCTCTCGGCCCCGAGCCGCAGGTGGAGGTCGATCGCCTCACGTGGCGGCCCCGCGCGGGCGACGTCTACCTCCTCTGCTCGGACGGGCTCACGTCGATGGTCGCCGAGAGCGACGTCGCGCGCATCATCACGGAGTCGCTCGAGGACCCCGAGGCGGGCGTCCGCGGGGCAGGCCGCGCGCTCATCGACGCGGCGAACGCGGCGGGGGGCCGGGACAACATCACGGTGGTCCTCTTCCGTCTCGAGGAGGTCGCGTTCGGCGGCGCGGACGGGTCCGCCGCCGCCGGCGCCGAGGAGCCGACGCGCCTGGGCCGCGACATGCCGACCGTCGCCGAGGTGCAGGCGGGGCTGGCGACGCAGCAGGCCGCCGGCGCCGAGGCGGCGGCGACCGCGGCGGCCACCGCGGCCTCGCCGGAGCCGGTCGAGCGCCGGATGCCGAAGCTCCGCCGGGCGGTCACGGGCGGCGAGCAGACGCGCCGGAGCCCGGTCCGCAAGACGCTGCGCATCCTCTTCGCGATCTTCATCGTCATCTTCCCCTTCGCCGCGGGCGGGTACATCGCGACGCAGGCGGTGTACTTCGTCGGGGTCTCCGACGAGGGCTTCGTCGCCGTGTACAAGGGGCTCCCGTACGAGCTGCCGCTCGGCGTGGAGATGTACAGCGAGAACTTCGTCTCGGGGGTCCCGGTCACGGGCCTCCCCGCGCCGATCGAGGAGACGGTCACCGAGCACAAGCTGCGCTCACTCGAGGACGCGAACGATCTCGTGCGCGCGCTCGAGAGGGGCGAGGTCGCGGGCCAGGGCGGCCCATGAGCGCGCGGACGCGCGAGCTGTTCGCGCTGATCCCCGCGTCGCTCCTCGTCACCGCGGGGTTCACCGCCGTCTTCGTCCAGCGCGACGACGTCCTCACCGACGTCTCGCTCACCTACGGCGCGGTGTTCCTCGGGCTCTGCTTCGCGGTCCACCTCGTCATGCGCCTCTTCCTCAAGGAGGCGGACCCCTACCTCTTCCCGCTCGTCGCGATCCTCGCGTGCTTCGGCCTCGTGATGATCTACCGCCTCGACGAGGAGCTCGCGCGCGAGCAGGCGCAGTGGTTCGTCGCGGGTCTCGCGGCGTTCACGATCACGGTGATGCTCCTGCGGGACTACCGCAAGCTCGAGCAGTACCGGTACACGATCGCGCTCGGCTCGCTGTTCCTCCTGCTCCTCCCGCGCGTCCCCGGCATCGGGGAGCAGACGAACGGCGCCTACCTCGGCGTCAACCTCGGGCCGATCTCCTTCCAGCCGGCGGAGTTCGCGAAGATCGGGATGATCATCTTCCTCGCGAGCTACCTGCGCGACACGCGGCAGGTGCTCGTGACCGGCGGGCGCACCTTCCTCGGCATCGTCATCCCGCCCCTCAAGCACTTCGGGCCGCTGCTCGTCGTGTGGGGCGCGGCGATGGTGATGCTCGTCTTCATCCGCGACCTCGGCAGCTCGCTGATGTTCTTCGGCGGCTTCCTCGCGATCCTCTACGTCGCGACGAACCGCCTCAGCTTCCCGCTCATCGGCCTCGGGCTCTTCGCCGCCGGCTTCGCCTTCTTCGCGAGCACGGTCGGTCACGTCGAGGCGCGCATCGAGGCGTGGCAGGATCCGTTCGACCGGCAGCTCTTCGAGTCCGTCGGGGGCAGCGAGCAGCTCGCCCAGTCCCTCTTCGCCCAGGCCGACGGCGGGTTCTTCGGGGCGGGCTTCGGGCAGGCGTTCACGACGCTGCAGGGCGGGGAGATCCAGTTCCTGCCCGCGGCCCACACCGATCTCATCTACGCGCTCATCACGAACGAGCTCGGCCTCGCCGGCGCGTGCGCGGTCCTCCTCACGTACCTCCTCATCGTCGAGCGGGGCTTCAAGGTCGCGATGCTCGCGCGCGACTCCTTCTCGAAGCTCCTCGCGGCCGGACTCACCGCCGTCTTCGCCTTCCAGGTCTTCGTCATCGTCGGCGGCGTGACGAAGGTGATCCCGCTCACCGGGGTCACGCTGCCGTTCGTGAGCTACGGGGGCTCGTCGATCGTCGCGAACTTCGTGCTCCTCGCGCTGCTCCTCTGCGTCTCCGACAAGGCGAGGAGGGAGGCGTGAACGCTCCGATCACCCGCCTCTTCGTCCTCGCGGTCCTCATGTTCGGCCTGCTCATCGTGTTCACGAGCCGCTGGACGGTGTTCGAGGCCGACGCGCTCAACGCGAACGAGCTCAACCGGCGCGGCGTCTTCGAGGAGCAGCAGATCCGCCGCGGCCGGATCCGCGCCGCGGACGGGACCGTCCTCGCCCGCAGCGAGAAGACCGACGACGACACGTACACGCGCCGCTATCCCGCCGGCGACCTGTTCGGTCACATCATCGGCTACTCGTACATCTCGATCGGGCGCGCCGGGCTCGAGCAGTCGCGCAACGAGGCGCTCATCGGCGAGAAGGAGGGGCTCGGGACGATCATCGACCGCATCGTCGGGCGCACGCAGGTCGGGAGCAACGTGCAGACGACGCTCGACCCCGAGGCGCAGCGGGTCGCGATCCAGGCCCTCGGGGGCCGCAAGGGCGCGGTGGTCGCGATCGAGCCCGCGACGGGCAAGGTGAAGGCGATGGCCTCGGTGCCCGGGTTCGCGCCGGGCGACCTCCGCGACGCCGAGAACTTCCGCTCGCTCGCGACCGACGACGACTCGCCGCTCCTCAACCGCGCGACGCAGGCGCTCTACCCGCCCGGTTCGACGATGAAGGTCGTCACCGCGGCTGCGGCGCTCGACAGCGGCGAGTACGAGCCCGACAGCACCGTCAACGGGAACAGCGGCGTCGAGATCAGCGGCGTCCCTCTGCGGAACTTCGGCGGTCGGGACTTCGGCCCGGTGACGCTGACGACGGCGCTCACGAACTCGGTGAACACCGTGTGGGCGCAGATCGCCGAGGACCTCGGCAAGGAGACGATGAAGACGTACATGGAGCGCTTCGGCTTCCTCGAGGACCCGCCGCTCGACTACCCGGACGGGCAGATGGCGCCGTCCGGGCCGTACCGCGAGGGGGAGATCCTCTCGCCGACGTCTCGCTTCGTCGACATCGGCCGCCTCGCGATCGGGCAGGACGTCCTCCTCGTCACGCCGCTCCAGATGGCGATGGTCGCCGCCGCCGTCGCGAACGACGGGACGCTCATGAAGCCGAGCTTCACCGAGCGGATCACGGACGGCGACGGGCGCCTCGAGGAGCGCGTCGAGCCGGAGGAGCAGTCGCGCGTGATGAGCCGGTCGGCCGCGCGCGAGCTGCAGGCGATGATGTCCCAGGTCGTCCGCGAGGGGACGGGAACCGCCGCTGCGCTGCAGGGCATCGAGGTGGCGGGCAAGACGGGCACCGCCGAGATCGACCCGAGGACGGATCTCAACCAGCCGTGGTTCATCGGGTTCGCTCCCGCGAGCGACCCGAAGATCGCCGTGGCGGTGACGATCGAGAGATCGACCGGAGGGCAGGGCGGCACCGTTGCCGCGCCTGTCGCGAAACAGGTGATGGAGTCGCTGACCGATGGATGAACGTCTGACCGCCGAGACGATCGTGGACGGCCGCTACCGGGTGCTCGAGCGCATCGGGTCCGGGGGGATGGCCGACGTGTACCGCGCGGAGGACCTCCAGCTCGGGCGCGACGTCGCCCTCAAGCTGCTCCACGGCCGGTTCGCCGAGGACCCCGAGTTCGTCGAGCGCTTCCGGCGCGAGGCGTCCGCCGCCGCGGGTCTCCAGCACCCGAACGTCGTCTCGGTCTACGACCGCGGCGAGTGGGACGGCACCTACTACATCGCGATGGAGTACCTCGACGGGCGCTCGCTGAAGAGCCTCGTCCAGGAGGAGGGCCCGCTGCCGCCCGCCTACGCGGTCGACATCGTGACGCAGATCCTCAAGGCCGCGAAGTTCGCGCACCGGCGCGGCGTCGTCCACCGCGACCTCAAGCCGCACAACGTCATCGTCGACCCCGAGGGGCGCGCGAAGGTGACGGACTTCGGGATCGCGCTCGCGGGCGTCTCGGAGATGACCCAGACCGGGTCGATCATGGGGACCGCGCAGTACCTCTCGCCCGAGCAGGCGCAGGGCCACCAGGTGACGGGCCAGTCCGACCTCTACTCGATCGGGGTCATCCTCTTCGAGCTCCTCACGGGCCGGATCCCGTTCGACGGGGACAGCGCGGTGACGATCGCGCTGAAGCAGGTCAACGAGCGGCCGCCGGCGCCGAGCCACATCGTGGCCGGCATCCCGCAGCACCTCGACGACATCGTCATGCGCGCGCTCGCGAAGGACCCGGTCGAGCGGTGGGCCGACGCCGACGAGTTCATCGCGGCCCTCGACCGGGTCGGCCGGGAGCTGCCCGCCGTCGGCCAGGACACCGCGGCGACCGGCCTCGCCGTGCCCGGAGCAGCGGCTGCCGGGTGGGCCGCCGGGGCGCAGGCGACGCAGATCTCCGGCCCCATCCCCGAGGTCTCCGCCTACGACGGCTACAGCTACCAGCAGGGCCAGCCGCCGGAGAAGGACAGCAGCCGGAAGTGGTGGGTCGCGCTCGTCGTCGGCCTCCTCGTCGCCGCGGCGATCATCGGCGGCCTCCTCCTCTTCGGCAGCGAGAAGGTCACCGTCGCGAACGTCGTCGGCGCGGACGAGGCGAGCGCGGTGCAGCGGCTGCGCACCGACGGGTTCGAGACGGAGGTCGTCCGCCGCAGCGACGACAACCAGCCGGAGGGGACGGTGATCGGCCAGAACCCCGAGGGCGGCGCGCAGCTCGAGGAGGGCGAGACGGTGACGCTCGTCGTGAGCAGCGGGCCGGGGACCGCGCGCGTACCCGACGTGACGGGACAGCCGAGATCGGAGGCGCGCGCGGCTCTGCGCGACGCCGGCTTCCTCATCCGCGAGCGGAGCGAGGCCTCCGACGAGGTGGGCGAGAACCGCGTCATCACGACGGTGCCCGACCCGCTCACGACGCTCGACCGCGGGGCGACGGTGACTCTCGTCATCTCCTCGGGCGCCGAGCGCGTCGAGGTCCCGGGGGTCGTCGGCCAGAACCGCGACGCCGCCGAGTCGACGCTCGAGGCGGCCGGGCTGCGGGTGACGATCCAGGAGCAGGAGAGCGAGCAGCAGGAGGAGGGGACGGTGCTGCGCCAGAACCCGACCAGCGGCTCGAGGGTCGCGAGCGGCTCGGTCGTCACGCTCACGGTCGCCGTCCAGCCGGAGACGGTCGAGGTCCCGGGCGTCGTCGGTGACAGCTCCGCCTCGGCGATCGCCCAGCTCTCCGCGGCCGGGTTCGTGCCCGACGTCCAGCAGCGCGAGGTCGACACGCCGGACCAGGACGGCGTCGTCCTCGAGCAGAGCCCGTCGAGCGGCAGCCGCGATCGCGGGTCGAAGGTGACGATCGTCGTCGGCGAGTTCACGCCCGAGCTCAATCCCGATCCTCAGCCGGGCGACGACGGCGACAGCGGCTCGGGCACCGGGTCCACGAACCCCGGGACGACGACGGGGCCGGCGCAGTGAAGGTCTGCGTGCTCAGGGGCGGCCGGTCGAGCGAGCACGACGTCTCGCTGCAGTCCGGGGCCGCCGTCGCCGACGGCCTGCGGGCGGCCGGCCACGAGGTCGTCGGCGTCACGCTCGGCCGTGACGGCGGCTGGCGGGACGAGGAGGGCCACGCCGTCACGATCGAGCCGGGCCGCGGCCTGTTCCACTCCGACGTCGTCTTCCCGGTCCTGCACGGGCCGTTCGGCGAGGACGGCACGGTCCAGGGGCTGCTCGAGATCCTCGGCGTCCCCTACGTCGGATCCGGCGTCCTCGCGAGCGCGGCGTGCATGGACAAGGTCGTCTTCAAGGACCTCATGGCTGTCGCCGGGATGCCGCAGGTCGATTACGCGCTGGTCGTGCATGGTCCCGACGGCGAGCCGCGGTCCTCGCGGCCGCTCGACGAGCTCGGGTTCCCGTGCTGGGTGAAGCCCGCTCGCCTCGGGTCGAGCGTCGGCATCGTGAAGGTGCGCGACGCATCGCAGATGGACGCGGCGCTCGCGACGGCCTTCGAGCACGACGACCGGGTCATCGTCGAGGCGAGCGCGCGCGGTCTCGAGATCGAGTGCTCCGTGCTCGGCCCCACGATCGCCCCCGAGGTGAGCGAGCCGGGCGAGATCGTCCTCGGCGGCGAGTGGTACGACTTCGCGGCGAAGTACACGCCGGGTGGCATGGAGCTCGTCGTCCCCGCGCGGATCAGCGAGTCCGCGAAGGAGCGCGTCCGCGAGCTCGCCGCCGCCGCCTTCACGCGCGCCGGCTGCTCCGGTCTCGCGCGCGCCGACTTCTTCGTGGACGGCGAGGCCGTTCTCCTCAACGAGCTCAACACGATGCCCGGCTTCACGGAGACGAGCGTCTACGGGAAGCTCTGGGAGAAGAGCGGTCTCGAGTACCCGCGCCTCGTCGAGCGGCTCTGCGAGATCGCGCTCGACCGCCACGCGGAGATGCGCGCGCTGCGGAGCTGATCGGAGCGCCTCGCGTGCGCTGCCTCCTCCTGCACCCGCACCCGGACATGGGCGGGAACCAGCACAACAACGTCGTCAGCGCGTTGTTCGGCGCGCTCGACGGCGCGGTGCGCTTCGACTTCGCCTCGTCCGACCTCGCGGTCGCGACCGGGCAGGTGATCGACCACCTCGAGGACGGGCCGGCGTGGCTCGTCGGCTACTCGTTCGGGGGCGGGGTCGCGGCGCTCGTCGACGACCCGCGGGTCCTCGGCTGGTGCCTCGTCGCGCCCGCGCTGGCGATGGTCGAGCCGGTCATCGGCGGCGACGAGCGTCCGAAGCACGTCGTCGCCGCCGAGCGCGACGCGTTCTTCGCGCCGGCCGCGCTGCGCGAGGCGACCGCGGGCTGGGCGGCGACGACGCACGACACCGTCGCGGGGGCCGACCACTTCCTCGTCGGCCACGAGGCCGACGTCGCCGCGAGGTGCGCGGCGTGGCTCGCCGCGGCCGACGCGTCGTGACCTCGCCCCGTCGCGCGGACGTGCGGCGATCCGACGACGCGATGCGTCGCTGGGACGCAGCACGTCAGTGCTGGGCGCGCCCGTGCGTCGCCGCGACGACCGTCGCGCCGACCGCGACGCCGAGGAGGGCGGAGGCGCCGGTGTTCGTGAGCCACGCGGCGACGCCGCCGACCGCGTCCCCGACGTCCTCCTCGAGATGGTGGACGGCGTCGTAGAGGAACGACACGCCGAGGTCGTCGAGGCCGACGAGGAGGATGTGCCCACCGACCCAGAGCATGGCCGCGATGCCCACGGTCGAGAGGACGGAGAGGACGACCGGCATCGCGCGCACGAGCCCCCGCCCGAACGCGGCCGCGATGCCGGCGCCGGTCTCGGCGAGGCGCAGGCCGACGTCGTCCATCTTCACGATGAGCGCGACGGCGCCGTAGACGAGCGCGGTGATGCCGAGCGCCACGGCGACGAGGATGAGCGCGCGCGAGAGGAGCGGCTCGTCGGCGACCTCGTCGAGCGCGATGACCATGATCTCGGCCGAGAGGATGAAGTCGGTGCGGATCGCGCCGCCGACGAGCTCCTCCTCCTGCTCCGGGCCCTGGACGGTCGCGGGGCTCTCGGGGAGGTGCTCGTGCGGGTTGACCGCCTCCCACAGCTTCTCGGCGCCCTCGTAGCAGAGGTAGGTGCCCCCGATCATGAGGATCGGCGTGAGGAGCCACGGCACGAGCTCGCTCAGGAGCAGCGCGGCGGGGAGGATGAAGAGGAGCTTGTTGCGCAGCGAGCCGGTGGCGATGCGCTTGATGACGGGCAGCTCGCGCTCGGGGTGGAAGCCGTGGACGTAGCGCGGGGTGACGGCGGCGTCGTCGACGATGACGCCGGCGGCCTTCGCGCTCGCCCGGCCGGTGCCGGCGGCGACGTCGTCCACCGAGGCGGCCGCCGCCTTCGCGAGCGCTGCGACGTCGTCGAGGAGCCCGGCGAGCCCGGCGCTCATCGGCGGCCCGCCCGGACCGGGGTGGACGACGGCCTCGTGGTGCCCGTGGCGGGCGCGGTCGCGGTGCTCACGGCGCACAGGGTAGGCGGGCGGACGGCTGGGGCGGGCGGCCGTGGCGCGTCCGGGACGTACCCTCGCTCAGCGAGACGCGAGTCGGGGGGCGGGCCCGAGAGGAGCCGCCGCCGGATCCTCACGCCGCGAGGTGATCGATGTCGTACGCCGCGATCCTCTGGTCCGCCGTGACGAGCACGCGCTGCTCGATCTGGGACTGAGCGACGAGCACGCGATCGAACGGATCGTGATGGTGCTGCGGGAGGCGAGCGGCGAGGACCACGTGCGAGCCGTCGATGGTGAGCACCCCGAACGCGTCGTCGGCTGCGCCCACCAGGATGTCTGCCGGCGCCGCGAGGCGCCCGAGCGCGCGCTTGATCTCGATCTCCCAGACGCTGGCGACGCTGACCGCGACGTCGTCGCTCGTCGCGATCGCCTCGCGCGCCGTCCCGCCGAGACGCGGGCTGTTCGCCCACCACCACAGCAGCACGTGCGTGTCGAGCAGCAGTCGCACGCTCAGGCGCCGAACGCGCCGGCGATGTCGTCCGGCAGGGGGGCGTCGAAGTCGGCGCCGATCTCGATCTGGCCGGCGAAGCGTCCCGGCTCGCGGCGGGCGCCGCGCCCGGCGGCCGCGGTGAGAGGGCCCAGCTTGGCGACCGGACGGCCGTCGCGCGCCACGACGATCTCCTCGCCATGCTCGGCACGCTCCACCAAGCGCGAGAAGTGCGTCTTCGCCTCGTGGATGTTGACCTGGTCCGCCATCGAGTCCAGGTTAGTCAGGCAGTGCGGTGGTCGCAACACGCCACACGGCCCCGTCCGGCCGCCTCACCGGTGCCGGCCGCGCTTGGTGTCGTACATCGCGCGGTCCGCGCTGTTGAGGAGTCGGTCGTAGTCGTAGGTGCCGTGCCACGCGTGGGCCGTCCCGAGGCTCGCACGCAGGTGGATGTCCTCGCCGGGCTGGGGGAGGGGCGTGCGGGCGAGGCGCTCCTCGAAGGCCTCGGCGACGCGGGCGGCGGCGTTCGCGTCGGTGCGGACGAGGAGGATCGCGAACTCGTCGCCGCCGAGGCGCGCGAGGACATCGGTCTCGCGCACGACGGACCTCATCGCCTGAGCGACCGCGACGAGGGCGTCATCGCCGGTCTGGTGGCCGTGGCGGTCGTTGATCGCCTTGAGGTCGTCGACGTCCACGAGCATGAGGCTCAGCGTGTCGGCGTGCCTCCGCGCCTCGACGAGCCGGCGCTCGACCTCCTCGCGGAAGCGCCGCCGGTTGAAGAGCCCCGTGAGCGGATCGCGATCGGCGAGCTCGCGGATGTGCTCCTGGGTGAGCCGACGATCGGTGATGTCGTGCACGATCGTGAGGACGAGCTCGTTCTCGATCGGGACGAGAGGCGCGACCTCGCACCAGCGGGTGTCGCCGTCCTTGCGGTGGACCGGGATCTCCGCCGCCGCCGCCGGGCCGGGTGTGGCGACGCCGTTCGGCCGCGCCGCGCGGACGCCGGGGTCGAGGATCCCGAGCTCCGCCGAGGTGCGACCGAGCAGCTCGCTGCGCCTGTAGCCGGTGAGCGCGCAGAAGGAGTCGCTGCACTCGAGGATCCAGTCGTCCTCGACGGCGCAGAGGACGATCCCGTCGTACGTGTGCTGCAGGAGCGCCCGGAAGAGGCCGCGGTAGTCCGCGGTCTCGCCCCGGGCCTCCGCCATCCGCGGCAGGCGCCCGCGACGGGCTCGCTGCGCCCGGTCGCGCCAGTGGGCGACGAGGTCGTCCGAGGCGAGCGCGAAGCCGTCATCGACGGCCGCGAGCGTCGTGAGCCACTGCAGCGCGTCGAGGTAGTCGTGCCGATGCACGGCGTCGACCATCCACCGGAGCGTCTGCTCCCGCGCTCGTTCGTGCTGCGAGCGACCTGACATCGCGGAACCTCCACGGGGCGGCCGATCGTGAAGGTCGAGAAGGCGAACCGTCGAAGACGCGCAGGGGCGCCCCAGGCGATGGGCGGACCCATCCTCCACGCCGATAGCACGAAAGTACCCAGCGCGCGGGGGAACTGCAACACGCGGCGGACGAGAGATCGACCCCCTCAGCCCTCGCTCTCGACGACCGCGACGTGGTTGCCCCACGGATCGCGCAGCATGAAGAGCAGCGGCGCCCCCGGTGCCTGCATCGGCTCGTCGAGGTCGACGCCGCCGAGCTGCGACAGGCGCGCGTGCTCGGCGCGGACGTCCCGCGTCTCGACGCCGATCCCGCCGCCGCCGGGCTCGTCGCCCATCGGCGGGTTGAGGGCGAGGCGGGCCACCGAGCCGGGCGGGGCGACCTCGACCCATCGTCCGGTGTGCTCGCCCTCACCGAACGGGACGTCCGCGCGGAGCTCGAACCCGAGCTTGCCGGTGTAGAAGGCGATCGCCTCGTCCTGGTCGCCGACGCTGAACATCGCGACGCCGAGGCTGCTGACGGTGGTGGGGATGCTGGTGGATTCGCTCATGCCCTGAAGACTGCTGCGGAGCACGGAACTCATCGGGACGCGCCTGCTTCCGAATCGCCGCGGCGTGGGCCGGGTACTCGCGACCGCATGAGCGGCACGTCCTCCCCGGAGCCCGTCCACCCCCGCCCCGCCGGCGCGACCGACGAAGAGGTCGAGGCCGCGGGCCGCATGAGCGAGGCGCTCGAGACGATCGAGCGGGCGCGGGGCCGGCTCTACGACGCCCATCAGCTCATCGGCGAGGCCGACCTCGCGCTCGACGAGGTCGTGCGGCTCCTCCGCGAGTCCGGGCACGACGACCTCGCCGACGACATCTCCGAGGACCTCCTCGGGCGCAACGTCATCAGCGGCCGCTGGACGTTCCAGGTCGTCGAGGACTTCGATGACGGGTACTACGCCGCCTGGCGCGAGAGCGAGCGCCGCGTCCGCGACGCGCTCACCGCCGGCCGGCGCCACGTCTTCGAGGCCGAGATGAAGGAGCGCCGCCGCACGCACGGGCGTCCCGGCCACGAGCGCGCCCCGGAATGACCATCGCTCCTGACGAAACTCACCCCAGGCGTGAGTTTCGTCAGGCGGGACGGCAGGTCCGGCGCTACTTGAAGAGCGTGACCTCGGAGATCTCGACGTCCTCGTCGCCGTCCGGGAGGCCGGTGATCCAGATGAGGTAGTAGCGGAACTCCTGGCCGGCGGTGTCGAGGTCGATCTGGAACTCCTCCTCGTCGGCCTCGATCGGCGCGAGCTCGACCCAGCCGTCGCCCGGCAGCTTCTCCGGGACGTTCTCGCGTGCGGCGTAGACCGTGCCCGACCAGCCCGTCACGGGCGTCGAGATCGAGAGGGCCCGCGCGTCGACGCCCGGGTCGGCGTCGACGTAGATGCCGACGCCCGGCTCCGAGCCGTCCGGCGGCGGGCTCGTCTTCGTGATGACGCCGTTCTGGTAGTTCTCGGTGTCCCACACCGAGTTCGGGTCCTTGTCGAGGATGAACCTCGCCTGGTCGGGATGCTCCTCGCCGTCGCCCTGCGGGTCGTAGTCGCTCGCCCGGTCCTGGCCGAGGCTGATCGCCTCGAGGCCCGGGGGACGCTCGACGTTGACCGGCGGGGCGCTGCCGGTGCCGCGCTCCGCGCGGTCGCCGAGGAGGAGGAGGGCGATGACGCCGGCCGCCGCGACGACGAGGAGGGCGCTCGCCAGCCGCCACGGGTGCGTCACCCTCGTCGGCAGCCGCCGCCGCGCCGTCGGCGGCAGGGTGCGGAGGACCGCGGTCGCCTCGCCGGTCGACTGGCCGCTGCGCGCCGTCTCGATCGAGAGGACGTCCTCGAGATCCGCGATGAGCGTCGCGTCGTCGGGATAGCGGTGCCGCGTGTCCTTCGCGGTGAGGCGGTCGACGACCGCCGCGAGCGCGCTCGAGACCTCGGGCCGGCGGATCTGGACGTCCGGGATCTCCTCCCGCACGTGCTTCATCGCGACCGCGACCTGGTTGTCTCCGGTGAACGGGACGCTCCCGGTGAGCATCTCGTAGAGGACGACGCCGAGCGAGTAGAGGTCGGACTGCCCGGTGACCGGCTGGCCGAGCGCCTGCTCGGGGCTCACGTAGTCCGTCGTGCCGAGCACGCGGCCGTCGGCGGTGAGGCCCTCCTGGTCGAGCGTCCGCGCGATGCCGAAGTCCGTCACCTTCGCCGAGCCCTCCTCGTCGATGAGGACGTTCTGCGGCTTGACGTCGCGGTGGACGATCCCGCGCTCGTGCGCGGCGCCGAGCGCGCGCGCGATCTCGATCGCGTAGGCGACGGCCTCGCCGACCGGGAGCTGGCCGTGGCGGCGGATGCGCTGCTTGAGCGTCTCGCCCTCGACGTACTCGAAGACGATGTAGGGCGTCGTGTGGAACTCGTCCGTCCGCTGCTCGCCGGCGTCGATGACCGCGACGATGTGCGGGTGGTTGAGCTGGGCGACCGCGCGGGCCTCGCGCCGGAACCGCTCGATCTGAGCGGCGTCCGCGGCGCTGTCGCGGTGCATGACCTTGATCGCGACCTGGCGCTCGAGCACCGTGTCGAAGGCGCGGTAGACGGTCGACATCCCCCCGGCGCCGACATGGGCGTCGAGGCGGTACCGGTCGTTGAGAAGGGTCCCGACCGTGACGGTCACTGCGCACATTGTGGAGCCATCGCCGTCGTCCGTGTCACGTGCCTGCGGACACATTCGCGGCGGAGGCCCCGGACCCTGCGCGTCGCGGGCCGCCGCAAGGCGGCGACCCGCGACTAGGAGGGCGAGGCGGAGGGCTCAGCCACGGAGGAGGTTGAGGACCTGCTGCGGGGCCTGGTTCGCCTGTGCGAGCATCGACATGCCCGCCTGGTTGAGGATCTGCGCCTTGGTGAGGCTGACCATCTCCTCGGCCATGTCGACGTCGCGGATGCGGGACTCCGCCGCGACGAGGTTCTCCTGGTAGGCGCCGAGGTTCCGCATCGTGTGCTCGAGGCGGTTCTGCGCCGCGCCGAACGTCGCGCGCTGGTTCGTGACGGCGTCGATCGCCGCGTCGATCTCGGAGATGTCGGCCGAGCCCGCGACGGTGAGCGAGTAGTACGCCACGCCGACCGCGCTGCCGAGGCTCACCGTCGTGACGGTGATGACCTCGCCGTCGTTCGCGCCCACCTGGAAGGTGATCGACGAGGCGGTGTCGAGGAGCTTGATGCCGTTGAACTCCGCGGCGCCGCCGATGCGCTCGATCTCGGAGGCGAGCTGGTTGACCTCGGTCTGGATCGCGTCACGGCCGGCCTGCGAGAGCGAGCCGTTCTTGTACTGGACGGCGAGCTCGCGGACGCGCTGGAGCATCGAGTGGACCTCGTCGAGGTTCGACTCGGCCGTCTGCACGAGCGAGACGGCGTCCTGCGTGTTGCGCTGGGCCTGGGAGAGGCCGCGGATCTGGCCGCGCATGCGCTCGGAGATGCCGAGGCCGGCGGCGTCGTCGGCCGCGCGGTTGATGCGGTAGCCGGAGCTGAGGCGCTCCATCGACTTCGAGAGCTTGTTGCTCGTGTCGGAGAGCATGCGATGCGCGTTGAGCGCCTCGACGTTGTTCTGAATGCGGAGGGACATCCGGTCCTTTTCCTTTCGGGGTCTTCCGTGACGGGCGCGTGCGGTGAGGGCCGCGTGCGCCCCGCGGTGCTACTTGGGCTTCTTGTCGGCGAGCTCGGGGAGCCCGTCGGGGAGCTGGGAGGCGTCCGCCGAGGCGGCCTCCACGTTCTCGGCCTTGACGGCGGAGTAGATCTCCTCGCGGTAGACGGGGATCGACTTCGGCGCGTTGATGCCGATGCGGACGCTGGATCCGCTCACCTCGATGACCTCGATCACGACGTCGTCGCCGACGATGACCTTCTCGCCGGGGCGCCGGGTGATGATCAGCACGGGGTTCCTCCTTGGAACGGGGTCGAGGTGAGCGTACCGAGCGGCTCAGGCCGCCCGGCTCTTCTCGTCCGTGGCCGGGGCCGCCGAATCGTCGGTCTCGTCGGCCGCCAGAGGGAAGAGCGGCGCGCGGACCGGCGCGTCAGGAGCCTGGTTGATGACCTGGTGGCCACGCCCGCCGGCGACGAGGATCGGCGCCGCGAGGTTCGCGCAGAAGTCCGGGAGGGACTCGGCTGCGCGGACCGTCACGTAGACGGACGTCGCCTCGGCGTCGGTGATTCCCAGCCGGTCGGCCTCCTCGTCGGAGAGCTCGACCTCGTAGGTCGGGAAGAAGCGCCACGGGTTGGTGAGCGGGATGGCGAGAGACGGGTCGTCGAGCGAGTGCAGCCAGACGAACGCGCTCTCCTCGCTGCGCGCGAGGAGCGCGTAGCGGGTCCCGCCGAGGCCGATGAGGCCCGAAGGGAAGTCGAGCACCGCGTCCGGGGGGATCTCGATCCGCCCGAACCGCGAGCTCTGCAGCACGACGGTCATGTGGTCCTCCGGATGGGTGCCGCCGCTCATCGCAGGAAATCCATGAGCGACGTCTGGATGATCGCCGCGCCGGACCGCATCGCGGCCTCGTACGCGGCCTGGTGGTTCGAGAGCTCGAGCACGGCCTGGGCCGTGTCGACGTCCTCGAGGTCGGAGACGCGGGACGTGCCCGCGAGCTCCAGGTCCGCGAGACGGCTCGTCGCCGCCTCGAGACGATTGGTGAGCGCGCCGACGCTCGCGCGCGCCTGGGAGAGGGTGGTGAGGTTCGCGTCGAGCGCGGCGAGGTCCGTCGTGCGCAGCGTCTCGACGTCGGCGGGGGCGCCGCTGCGGAGGTGGTCGGCGATGTCGCGCAGGTTGTCGAGGAGAAGGCCGTCGTTCGCGGCCTGCCCCGAGCCGAGGATGCTCGAGCCGAGCGTGTTCACCTGGACGGTGACTCCCGGCCCGATCTCGCGGACGACCGCGCCGGCGTCGCCGGCGTAGGCGTCGGAGGCCGCCGAGTACGGCGCCGTCGTCGTCGCCGTCCCGGAGAAGAGGTAGTGGTCGCCGTGACGCGCGTTCGCCGTGTCCTTCGCGGAGGCGACGAGCTGGTCGATCTCGGCGGCGATCCGCTCGCGTCCCTCGGGCGTCGTCGCGGCGTTCGAGCCCTGGACGACGAGCTCGCGGACGCGATGGACGATGTCGGTGAGCCCGCCGAGCGCGGTGTCGGTCGCGTCGGCCCAGCCGGTCGCCTCCTGCGTCGAGGCGCGATGACGGGCGAGCGCGGCGTTGTCCGCGCGCTGCATGATCGCTGCGCGCGTCGCCGCGGCGTCGTCGGACGGCGCGTTGATCCGCTTGCCCGTCGAGACCTGGCGCTGCGACTCGGCGACCGCGTTGTCCGCGCGGCGGAGGTCCGCGAGGAGGCGCTGCGAGGCCATGCCGTGCGTGATGCGCATCGA
Organism: Paraconexibacter sp.; assembly: GCF_059438195.1. NCBI lineage: Bacteria > Bacillati > Actinomycetota > Thermoleophilia > Solirubrobacterales > Paraconexibacteraceae > Paraconexibacter > Paraconexibacter sp. Next base: position 17,996 of record NZ_JBLKKY010000045.1, on the reverse strand, counting down.
CATCAGAGACCCACCCGCCCGGTGCGGTTGATGAGCACCTCGAGGTTCTCGTCCATCGCGGTCATCGCGCGGGCCGACGCCTGGTAGGCGCGCTGGAAGCGGACCATGTTCGTCATCTCCTCGTCCATCGAGACGCCGCTCACCGACATGCGGCGCTCGATCGCGCCGTCGCGCAGGCGGGTCGCCGTGTCGGCGAGGCGCTGAGCCGCGGCGGAGTCGTCGCCGAGGGCGCGGACCATCCCGGCGTAGGAGGAGTCGATGGCGCCGCCGCGGAGCGCGGCGACCTGGAGGGCGACGTCGTTGCTGCCGGCGGCGGAGGTCGAGCCGGGCGTGACGGTCGCCGCGGTGACGTTGACCGTGAGGGTCGCGGCGGTCGCGCCGGTGAAGAAGGGCGGCGTCGTGTGGATCGCGTTCACCGCGGAGGCGAGCTGCGCGCTCATCGCGTCGAGGTCGCTGCGGCGGGCTCCGATCGGGCCGGTCGGCGAGGCGAGGTCGAGGAGGGCGCCGAGCGTCCCGCCCGGGGCGGTGAGCGCCTGCGGCCACGTCACGGTCGTGCCGTTGACGAGCGGCGCGGCGGCGTCGCCGAACTGGACGCTGATCGAGCCGCCGCCGAGCTCGGTGACGCTCACCTGCGCGAGCGTGGAGAGCTCGTCGAGGATCTCGTCGCGACGGTCGAGCAGGTCGTTCGGGGTGCGCCCGGCGGAGATGTGCTGCGTGATGGCGGCGTCGAGGCGCGCGAGCTCCTGGGCGGCGACCGCGATGGGGCCGGTCGCGGAGGTCTTGTCCGCGTAGTCCTGCGCGGCGACCGCCTGCATGCTCGCGAGCTGCTGGTCGAGCGTGCGGATGCCCTCCACGAGGGTCTGCGCGTGGCCGACGAGCGCGGCGCGCGCCGAGGCGGACTCGGGGTTCGCGGAGAGCTGGGACCACGAGTCCCAGAAGCGCGAGAGCATCGCGCCGATGCCGGTGTCGCCCGGCTCGCCGAGCATCTCCTCGGCGGCGCGGAGCGCCTCGGCGGTCGTCTCGTGCTGGCCGGCGGCCATCTGCTGCGCGCGGACCTGGAGGTCGATGAACTGGTCGCGGATGCGGCGGTACTCGTCGACCTCGACGCCCTGGCCGAGGATCGCGCCCGCCCCGCCCTGGACGGCGCCCGCGGGGATGAGGAGGCCCGGCGCGGCCGACATGACCGCCTCCTGGCGCGTGTAGCCCGTGCGGTCGGCGTTGGCGATGTTGTTGCCGGTGACGTCGAGGCCGCGCTGCTGGGCCATGAGGCCGCGGAGCGCGAGGTTGAGGCCGCTGAAGCTCGAGATCGGCATGGTCAGGCCTCGAGGTCGAGCACGCGGTGGGCGGTGGGACGGCGGCCGCTCGACGCGACGGTGCGGCGGTCGGCCTCGTAGACGCCGGTGTCGTCGGCGCCGGCGCCGAGGGTCCGCATGAGGTGGTCGAGGAAGGCGAGCTCCTGGCGCATGAGGGCGCGGTTCGCGCGGTGCTCGCGGCCGATCTCCTCGAGGAGACCGCGGAGCTCGGCGCTCTTCGCGCGCGCCGCGTGGCTCTCCCCGGAGGACAGCAGCGTCGCGAGCGCGTCGAGCGTGACGACGTGGGCGGCGACGCCGAGAGCCTCGCCGGCCCGACCGAGGAGCCGGGCGCGGTCGCGCTCGAGCGCGCCGCGGCGCTCCATCTCGCCCTCGATCTCGGAGAGCCCCTCGAGCACCGCGTCCACGTCCGGCGTGCGGATCGCCTTCCCCTGGCGGAGGACCGCCTCGAGGAGGGCCCGCGCCGAGCGCAGCTGCGCGTCGAGGTGGGCGAGGACCTCGGCGCCGAACGCGGTCGCCGGGCTCGGCACGGTCGCGGGGAGCGTCATGACGCGCTCGTCCCTTCGGGTGCGGTGGTGGTGGACGGCTCCGTCCTCGCGGCGATCTGCGAGGCGATCTCGGCGGCGAGGCCGAGGCCGCCGGCCTCGATGACCGCGTCGGCGAGCGCGCTCGGGAGCTGGTCGCGGAGGGCCTTCGTCGCGGCGCTCTCGTCCTTCTCGGAGAGGGACGTCGTCTTGGAGAGCTGCTCGGTGAGCTGCGTGAGGAGCTGGCGCTCGAAGCCGAGCGCGGCGACGTAGGCGTCGCGCTGCTCCTGGCTCCCGTCGCGGATCGCGGGCGGCAGCGCCGCCGGGGAGAGGCTGTCGACGCCCGGCACGCTCATCGCGCCTTCACCTGCGCGGCCATGCCGTGGACCTCGTCCTGCATGCGGATCGCGCGGCTCGCGAGCTCGAAGGCGCGCTGGGCCTGGATCATGTCCGCCATCGCCGACCCGATGTCGACGGTCGAGGACTCGAGCGCGCCCTGCTGGAGGATCGTGCGCTGCGGCGCGTCGGCGATCCCGCCGCTCGCGGCCGACGGGCGGAAGACGTTGCCGTCGCCGCCCTCGAGGCCCGCGGGCGCCGGGACGGTGACGAGGCGCAGGCGTCCGTGGATCGCGTCGCCGACGCGGACGGTGCCGTCCGGGCCGATCGCGACGTCCTCGGCCTGGGTGCCGGCGGGGAGCTGGATGGGCGGATCGAGGAGCAGGCCGCCGGCGCCGGTGACGAGGCGGGACTGGGCGTCGAGGCGCAGGTGGCCGTCGCGCGTGAGGCCGGTCGCGCCGTCCGCGAGGCGGACCGCGAGGAAGCCGTCCCCCTGGATCGCGACGTCGAGCGGCTCGCCGGTGTCGACGATCGCGCCCTGCTGCACGCTGCGCCCGAGCGAGGAGACGGCCGCGCCCGCGCCGATCTCGACGCCCTCGGCCCCGCCGCGGGCGGCCTGGGTGTAGACGAGGTCGCGGAACGCGACGCGGACGTGCTTGTACCCCGTCGTCGAGACGTTCGCGAGATCGTTCGAGACGGCGTCGAGACGCCGCTGCTGGGCCGCCATCCCGGCGGCCGCCGTGTACATGCCTTCCAACAAAGCTTCCGGTCTCCTCGGAGGGAGGGAGTGGAGTCCGGCCTCCGCCTAGGGGCGGTCCAGTCGGGATCTCCGGTGTCGACCGGGATGGTCGGCCGCCGTGGCCGGGCCTTGAACTCGGGTCGGACGAAAGTCCAGAGGCGTCCGGCCGGGATGGCAGGGCGCGGCGCGGGGCCCGCCTGCGCACCGGCGCGGGCGGGCTCGAAGGGGGGCGCCGCGGTGGATCAGCCGCGGATCGAGCCGACCTGCGTCGTCGCCTGACGCAGCGTCTCGTCGATCGTCTGGATGGCCTTCTGGCCCGCCTCGAAGGCGCGCATCGAGGCCATCATGTCGACCATCGTGCGCGCGGCGTCGACGCCGGAGGACTCGAGGGCGCCGGAGCGCACCGTGCCGGGCTGCCCGCCGGCGGGGTTGCCGACGTAGCGGCCGTCCCCGGCCTTCTCGACCCCGTCGAGGACGGTGACGGCGACAGTCGCGGGATCGACGGTGCCGTCGGCCCGCACGAGGACCGGGCCGCCGCCGGCTCCGACGACGAGAGCGCCGAGCTGGTCGACGAGACGGCCCTGGGCGTCGGCGCGGAAGCTGCCGTCGCGCGTGTAGCGCAGGCCCTGGGGGGTCTGGACGGAGAAGAAGCCGTCGCCCTGGATCGCGAGGTCGAGCGGCTCGCCGGTGTCGCGCAGGCTCGTCGGCGTGATGTCGGTGATCTGCTCGGCGATCTCCGCGCCGGTGCCGAGCGCGCCGACGGGACGGCCGTTGCGCTGGTTGATGAGCGCGAGCTCGTCGGCGAACGCGCGCTGCGCGACGCGGTCGGCCTTGTAGCCGGGCGTGTTCGCGTTCGCGAGGTCGTTCGAGAGGAGGTCTTGGCGGGTGAGCTCGGAGAGCATCCCGGCCGCGGCGACGTAGAGCCCACGTTCCATGCCCCGGGTCGTCGGCGGCGAGGCCGGCCGGTCGCAGCCGCCCCGGACGGATGGCGGAGGGGCGCGGCGGGGCGGGGATGCCGGGCGGCCGGTGAACCGTCCCCACGACGCCGAGCGCCCCGCGGGGGCGGGGCGCTCGAGACGGGACGCACGGCCTGTCCGCGTGGCCGTGCGGTGTCCGGTGGTGGTCCGTCAGGCGACGGCGCGGAAGAGGCTCGCGTCGGCGTCGAGCGCCTTGCGGAGAGTCTTCTTCATCGCGCTGTGGATCTGGCAGACGCGGCTCTCGCTCACGCCGAGGATCTCGCCGATCTCGGCGAGCGTGAGGTTCTTGACGTAGAGGAGGACGGCGACCTCGCGCTCGCGCTCGGGAAGGCGGGCGAAGGCGGCGCGGAACTTCTCCTTGGCCTCCTCGGACTGCGCCATGTGGAGCGGGTCGACGCGCTCGTCCTTGCTCGCGATCGTGTCGAGGCGCTCGATCGTCGTCTCGTCGTCGGAGAGGACGACGGTGTTGAGCGAGGTGAGGTCGGAGCGCGTGATCTCGTCGCGGTGGCGGCGGAGCTCGTCCGGGGTGACGCCGAGGCCGTCGGAGAGCTCGTCGACGGTCGGGCGACGGCCGTGGAGCGTCGTGAACTCGTCGGCGGCCTTCTCGATGTCGCGCTCCCAGCGGCGGACCGAGCGCGGCGCCCAGTCCTGGCGGCGCAGCTCGTCGAGGACGGCGCCGTGGATGCGGGTCCAGGCGTACTGCTCGAGCGTCGCGCCCTTCGTCGGGTCGTAGCGGTCGATCGACTGGATGAGCGCCTCGAGGCCGCACGAGATGAAGTCCTCGACCTCGCACCGCGCCGGCATCTCCCGCACCTTCTTGTAGACGATGTACTTCACGAGCGGCGCGAACGTGAGGACGAGCCGGTCGCGGAGTGCGGGGTCCTCGGTCCGCCGGTACTCGTTCCAGAGGGCGAGCGCCTCGTCGGACGAGAGTCGGCGGGGGCGACCCCCGGGGGCGGTGCGGACTGCGGTGCGGACGTGGGACATGCGGACGGTCCTCTCCTGGGCTGGAACCTTGCGGGGACACGGCATGTGTCGGCCGCCTCGGTGCTTCACCACATCCCCGCTTTCCGGTAGAGACCCCACGACACGCGTCGAGATCGTCCCTCCCCAGAAGTGGGGAGGGTGCGGCAGTCGTCGCTCAACCGGCGCGCCTCTTGGCCGACGACACCGGCCGTGACGTCCTCGACCCCTGAGGTTCCCGCGCCATGGCCCTCCGCCTGACCTCGACCGGCGGGACGACGTCCCCCGGCCCCGCCGTCCCGCCCGCCGCCGTCCCGCCCGCGAGCCCCGCCGCCGCGCTCGCCGCGCGGGCGCGCGAGGCGCTCGCACGGCGCGACGTCGCCGCCTACGGCGCGCTGTTCGGGGAGGCCGCCGGCGTCGCGGACGTCCACCGCCGCTGGGAGGCGCGCCGCGCGCTGATCCGGCAGGGACTCACCGCGAAGGGCTCGAGCCCCGCGGTCGTCGGCCCGATCTTCGCCGCCGTCGCCGAGGCCGGCCTGGCCCTGCTCGCCGACGACCCGCGCGAGCCGATCCTCCTCAACGAGACCGGCGTCGCCCTCTACGAGCTCGGGGCGCTCGACGGCGCCCAGGCCCTCTTCGAGGCCGGGCTGCGCCTCGATCCCGAGCTGCCGCACGCCCGCGACAACCTCGGGGAGATCGAGCGCCGCCGCGCCGCGGGGCTCACGACGCCCGCCGGCCTCCCCGCGCACGTCGCCGCGCGGCTGCGCGAGCTCGTCGCGCGCGCCCGGGCCGTCGCCGCGAGCGCCGTGCCGGCCGAGGGACTCACCCTCTCGCTGTGCATGATCGTGCGCGACGAGGAGGAGATGCTCGGCCGCTGCCTCGCCGCCGTGAAGCCCGCGGTCGACGAGATCGTCGTCGTCGACACCGGCTCCGTCGATCGCACCGTCGAGATCGCGCAGGAGCACGGCGCGCGTGTCCTGCACCACGAGTGGGACGGCGACTTCGCCGCCGCGCGCAACGTCGCCTTCGACGCGGCGACCGGGGACTGGGTCATGTACCTCGACGCCGACGAGGTCCTCGTCGACGGGGACGCCGAGGCCCTCCGCGCGCTCACCGGGAGGACGTGGCGCGAGGCCTTCTACCTCGTCGAGACGAACCACACCGGCGATCTGGACGACGGGACCGCGGTGACGCACGACGCGCTCCGCGTCTTCCGCAACCGCCCCGAGTACCGCTTCGAGGGCCGGGTCCACGAGCAGATCGCGCACAACCTGCCCGGCTACCTCCCCGAGCGGCTCGAGCGCACCCGCGTGCGCGTCGACCACTACGGGTACCTCGGCGCCATCCGCGACGCGAAGAAGAAGTCGCGCCGCAACATCGAGCTGCTCGAGAAGCAGGTCGCCGAGGGCGTCGACACGCCGTTCCTCCACTTCAACCTCGGCAGCGAGCATGCCGCCGCCGGCGACGCCGAGCGCGCGCACGAGCACTTCGACCGCGCGTGGGCGGAGGTCCTCCGCGACCCGCAGATGTCGACCTACGGCTACGTCCCGTCGCTCGCCGCCCGCTACGTGAAGAGCCTGCGGGTCACCGGGCGCCTCGACAGCGTCGACGAGACGGCCGAGCGGATCCTCGAGATCTTCCCGGGCTTCACCGACGTCGTCTACGAGCAGGGCTTCTCGGCGCGGGCACGCGGCGACCGCGACGCCGCCATCGGCTTCTACCGCCGCTGCCTCGACATGGGCGACGCCGGGAGCCGCTACAGCGCGACCGTCGGCTGCGGCTCGTTCCTCGCCGCCTGCGCGCTCGCCGAGGTCCACCTCGAGGCCGCCGAGTGGTCGGCCGCCGAGGAGGTCCTGCGGCACACGCTCGCCGAGCACCCCTCCTTCGTCGGCGTCGCCGAGCTGCTCGCGGTCGCGCTCATGCGCGCCGGCACGCCGGCCGCCGACGCCGTCGCCGAGGTCGAGCGCATCGGCGGCGAGCTGTCGCCGACCGCCGCCTTCCTCGTCGGGGTCGCCGCCTACGAGGCGGGGGCGGCGGACGTCGCCGCCGACCTGCTCGAGCGGACGCTCGCGGCACAGCCCCGCGCGCACGCGGCGCGGGTCATCCTCGCCGAGGCGCGGCTCACCGAGGGCGACCTCGCCGCCGCCGCGCGCCTCGCCGAGGAGGTCCCGGTCGACGCCCCGGTGGCCGCTGCCGCCGCGCGCACCGCGCTCTTCTCGCGTCTCGCCGCCGAGGAGAGCGTCGGCGACGAGGCGCTGAGCGCCGCCGAGGCGGCCGGGCTCCCCGCCGCCGAGGTCTCCGCGCTGCGCTCGTGGCGCGACGGCGACGCGCGCGGCGCGACGCTCCCGCCGGCGAGCGCCGGGCCGATCCTCACGATGCTCGACGCCCTCGCCCGCCTCGAGCGGTTCGACGCCTTCGAGCAGCTCCACGGCGCCTTCGAGACCATCGACGTCCCGTGGCGCGAGCGGCGCGAGGCCCTCGCGCGGCTCTACCTCCGCCGCGGCTTCCTCGAGTCCGCCGCCGACGAGTGGATCGGCGTCGTCGAGCGCGACGGCCCCGACGCCCGCGCCTTCGCCGGTCTCGCCGAGGTCGCGCTCGCGCGCGAGCTCCCCGACGACGCGCGTCTCTTCGCGGCCGAGGCCGCGGCCCTCGATCCCGATTGGGCGGCCCACCCGCCGGCCGCCCTCGTCGCCGCCCTCACGTGACCGCCTGCTCGACATGCCGCGCGCCGGTCGCGCACCCTAGGCCGAACGTCCAGGCGGCGCCTCAAGCGCCCCTCGGGCGCACCGATCATCGGGGTGCGGTCCGAGGTGGCCGCCCACGTCCAGCCCGCACCAGCGGGGACCGGCCCACGGACGGGTCGGTGCGCCATCCAGGAGGACTCGCCATGACCGTCACGCCGATCACGCCGTCCGCGCCGGCAGTCGTCCCCGAGCCGACGCAGGTCGCCCGCGTCTACGACTTCGCCGCGGCGCGCGAGCGGCGCGAGCGGCGTCTCGCCGGCGAGATCCCCGCCGAGGTCTGGGCGGAGGTCGAGGCCGCGAACCGGCTCTTCGAGGACCTCGAGTCCGAGGGTCGCCGCATCGTCTTCGACGACACCCGCCTCGACGGCCGGCTCGTCGTCTCCCTCTGCGACCTCGAGGGGCGCATCCTCCGGCTCGTCGGCCCCGACGAGGTGCTCGGGACCCCCGCCGCCGAGCGTGAGCCGCGAGACGAAGGGGGCGCCGCGTGAGCGGTCTCCAGCTCGGCGGTCTCGTGTCCGGCCTCGACACGGACGCCGTCATCTCCCAGCTCATGGCGGTCGAGCGCCGCCCGCGCATCAAGCTCGAGATCCGGCAGCTCGTCGCGCAGGCGCGCCAGGACGCGTTCGCCGACATCAAGTCGAAGCTCAGCGCGCTCAACACCGCCGCGACCGCGCTGCGGTCGGCCGCGACGTGGGGCGACGTCCAGTCGGTCTCGTCCTCCAACGAGTCGCTCGTCGCAGCGCGCCAGACGGCCGGCGCCGCCCCCGGCGTCTTCCGCCTCGAGGTGTCGCAGCTCGCGCGCGCGGCCCAGAAGACCTTCGACTACACGCCGCCGGCGACCGCGACGCAGCTCACCGTCGGCGGTCGGGCGATCGACATCGCCGCGGGCGCGACCCTCGCCGACGCCGTCGCGGCGATCAACGCCGACGGCGAGACCGGCGTCTACGCGATCGACGTCGGTGGGCGCCTCGTCCTCTCCTCGAAGACGACGGGGGCGGCGAGCGCCATCACGGCGAGCGGCACCGCGATCGTCGAGGACGTCGCCGCGGCGAAGGCCGGGCAGGACGCCGCCTTCACCGTCGACGGCGTCCCCGGGAGCGCGTCGTCGAACGTCGTGACGACGGCGATCCCCGGCGTCGAGCTCACCCTCAAGGGGCAGACGACGGATCCCGTCGACGTCTCCGTCGGCACGCCGGGGCCGGACCCCGCGCAGGTCGAGGAGAAGGTGAAGGCCTTCGTCGACGCGTACAACACGGCGGTCGACCTCATCCGCTCGAAGATCACGGAGACGCGCGAGGTCGACCCGCAGACGGCGGCCGAGGCGAAGCGCGGAGCCCTCTTCGGCGACGCCTCCCTGCGGTCGCTCCTCTCCTCGATGCGCTCGATGGTCGGCTCGGTCGTCGCCGGCAACGCGGAGGGCACCGACGCGCTCGCCGACCTCGGGATCTCGACCGGCGAGGCCGTCGGCGGCGGCACCTTCAGCGCCGACAGCGTCGCCGGCAAGCTCGTCTTCGACGCCTCCGCGCTCCGCGAGAAGCTCGCCTCCGACCCCGCGGCGGTCCAGCGCCTCCTCGGCGGGACGGACGGCGTCGACGGCTTCGCCCAGGCGTTCGAGGGCCTCCTCGGCCCGAGCGTCCAGGCGGGCGGCGCGCTCGACGGCGCGAAGAGCGCCGCCGAGGGCGAGGTGACGCGGATCAAGGACGCGCTCCAGCGCCTCGACGACCGCCTCTCCCGCAGGGAGGAGCGCCTGCGAGCGCAGTTCGTCGCGCTCGAGCAGGCGCTGGCGCGCAGCCAGCAGCAGCAGATGGACCTCTTCTCGGCCCTCGGGCAGAGCTGACCCCCGACGACGCAGGACGTGTGACCCGCATGAATCCTTACGCCCGCCCCCAGGCCTACCGCGAGAGCAGCGTCATGACCGCCTCGCCCGAGCAGCTCGTCGTCATGCTCTACGACGGCGCGCTGCGCTTCCTCCGCCAGACGCAGGCGGCCTACGGAGAGGGCGCCTGGAAGCACGGCGGCGAGCGCATGCAGCGCGCCGAGGCGATCATCGACGAGCTCCTCGCGACGCTCAACATGGAGGCCGGCGAGGTCGCCGAGCGCCTCCAGGCGATCTACGTCTTCTGCAAGAAGCAGCTCATCGAGGCCCGCCTCGAGCGCAGCACGGAGAAGGTCGGGACCGTCATCCGGCTCCTCGCCGACCTCCGCGACGCGTGGTCCCAGCTCGCGGGCGGCGGCTCCACCAGCCCCGAGGACGGCGGTCAGAGCCCGCCCCCGATCGTCGCATGAGGCCCGCGGCCGCCATCGCCGCGCTCGCCGACGAGGAGCTCCAGATCCTCCTCGACGGCCGTCTCGCCGAGGACCCCGAGGCGCTCGAGCGCGTCGCCGCGCGCCGTGGGGCGCTCATGGCCGACCTCCGCTCCGCCGTCCTCACGGACGAGGACCGCGGCGACCTCCGCCGGGCCGCGGAGGTCCAGGCCGCCATCACCCGCGCGCTGGACGACGCGCGCCGCGCCGTCGCCTCCGAGCTGCGCGGCGCCCACGACGGCCGCCAGGCGGCCGCCGCCTACGCGCGCGCCTAGGACCGCCCGGCGACATCCCCGGGCCGCGTCCACGCCGCGTCCAAGTTTCTCCTCAACCTCCGGGGGCGACGGCCGACCACCGGAGGGATCCGCCACGGACGGCGGTCGCGACGAAGCCCACGGAGGGCGTCCGTCACAGACCCGACCGCCCTTTCTCGTGGAGATCTTCGACACCACCCAACACGCGCTGGAGATCGCCATGCACGGAGCTTCGCTCCGGCACGAGGCCATCTCGCGCAACATCGCCAACGTCAACACGCCGGGCTACCGGCGCCGCGACGTCGACTTCGAGGACGCGCTGGGCGCTGCGATGCGCTCTGGCGACGGCCGCGCTGTCTCCCTCGTCAGCCCGGTCGAGCGCCAGGACCCGTCCGCCCCCCTCCGGGTGGACGGGAACAGCGTCGACATCGACGTCGAGTCCGCCAACCAGGCCCGCAACGGCCTCACCTACGAGGCGCTCGTCACCGTGGCCAAGGCCCGCATGACGATCCTCCAGACCGCGATCGGGACGCGCTGACATGGGCCTCTTCGACGCGATCGACGTCGCGGGCTCCGGCCTCAGCGCCGAGCGCCTGCGGATGGACGTCACGGCCGAGAACCTCGCGAACGCGCAGACGACGCGCGGGGCCGACGGCCAGCCCTACCGCCGCAAGGAGGTCGTCCTCCAGGAAGCGGCAGGTGGGACGACCGCGTTCGCCTCGACCCTCGCCGGCGCCCTCGGCCGGCGGGACCGCTCGGTGAAGGGCGTCGAGGTCGCGGCGGTCGTCGAGGACCAGGCGCCGAACCGGCGCATCTACGACCCGGGCCATCCCGATGCGGACGGCGAGGGATACGTCGAGATGCCGAACGTGAGCACGGTCAGCGAGATGGTCGAGCTCATCAGCTCCTCGCGGGGCTACGAGGCGAACGTCACCGCGCTGCAGACGGCGAAGCAGATGTTCACCCGGACCCTCGACATCCTCCGCTGATGGCGCCGATCGAAGCCGTCGGCGCGGCGGCGTCCGAGTGGACCGTCCCCTCGATCACCGAGAGCACTCCCGGCCTCTCCACCGAGCCTCCCCTCGGGCCCGGCGGCGGGATCGACGGCGTCGACGGCGCCGGCTCCTCGGAGGGCGGCGGCTTCGGCGCGATGCTCGGCCGCCAGATCGAGAACCTCACCGAGCTCCAGAAGGACGCGGCGAACGCCGCCCGCTCGCTCGCCGACGGCAGCGCGACCGATCCCTCCCAGGTCGTCGTCGCCGTCGAGCGCGCCCAGCTCGCGATGCAGCTCGCGGCGCAGCTGCGGACGAAGAGCGTCGACGCGATCAGCGAGGTCATGCGCACGCAGGTCTAGCCGGACCCCCTCCCTCCGACGGCAGCCCCCTCCCTCCACATGCCCACACAGCTCCTCCAGACGATGTCACCTCGCGGCCGGATCGCCCTCGGCGCGTCGGTGGCGGTCTTCGTCATCGCCCTCTTCCTCATGCTCCGCTTCGTCAGCGCGCCGAGCTTCACGACGGTCGCCGCGGGCATGGACCCGAAGGACACCGGCCAGGTGACGGCGGCGCTCGACGCGAAGGGCATCGCCTACGAGATCCGCGGCGGCGGGACCGAGGTCGCGGTGGAGAAGGGCTCGGAGTCCGACGCCCGGATCGCGCTCGCCGAGGAGGGCGTCTCGACGGGATCGGCGAAGCAGCCCGGCTACGAGCTGCTCGACGACCAGAAGCTCGGCGCCTCCTCCTTCCAGCAGCAGGTCGCCTACCAGCGCGCCCTCGAGGGCCAGATCGCCCAGACGATCGGGCAGATCGACGGCGTCGGCGGCGCGCAGGTCCGTCTCACGCTCCCGAAGGACGAGCTCTTCGCCGACGAGAGCAAGCCGGCGACCGCCGCGGTGCTCCTCGACAGCGACGCGTCGTCCCTCGACCCGGGCTCGATCCGCGGCGTCGCCAACCTCGTCGCCTCGTCGGTCCCCGAGCTCGACGCCGAGAAGGTGACGATCACCGACTCCGCGGGTCAGATGGTGTGGCCGCTCGGCGACGGGACGACGGCCGCCGGGGGCATCGGCGCGCTCGGCAAGCCCGCCGCGGAGGCCCGCTACGCCTCCGAGCTCGAGGCGAACCTCGACGCGCTCCTCGTGCGCACGCTCGGCCCGAACAAGGCGCACGTCCAGGTCGCCGCCGACCTCGACCTCAGCGAGTCGACGCAGGAGAAGCTCGAGTACGCCGACGAGGGCGTGCCGCTCCGCGAGACGACCGAGACCGAGCAGCTCGAGTCCGAGGGCGGCGGGGCCGGCGGCGCCGCGGGCGTGGGCGGGAACATCCCGACGTACGCGGCGAACGCCGGCGGCGGCGGGGAGTCGAACTACGAGCGCGAGCGCACCGAGCGCGACCTCGGCGTCGACAAGACCGTCACGCGGACGAAGGTCGCCCCGGGCGCCGTCGAGCGCCTCGACGTGGCGGTCGTCGTCGACAAGTCCGTCCCGGCTGCCGACGTCGCGCAGCTCCAGGCGGCGCTCACCTCCGCGGCCGGCATCCGCGAGGACCGCGGCGACACGCTCGCGCTGAGCCAGATCGCGTTCGCCGAGACGCCCGAGCCGGAGGCGCCGGCCGCGGGCCCGCTCCCCGACGGCGCGGGCGACTACGTCAAGGCCGGCGCCATCGGCCTCGGCGCGCTTCTCTTCCTCTTCTTCGTCACCCGGCACCTCCGGCGCCGCGAGGAGGATCCGTTCGCGGACGAGCCGAGCTGGCTGAAGGCGCTGCCGCGGCCGCAGGAGGAGCCGGTGCAGGAGGAGCCGACGCTCCAGCTCCCCTCGCCGCCGGACATCCGGCCCGAGGACCTCGACTTCTCGCCGCCGGACGAGGCGCACTCGGTCTTCAAGACCGACCCGCGCGCGATCGCCCTCGAGGAGCTCGTCGTCCGCGAGCCCGAGCGCGTCGCCCAGCAGCTCCGCACGTGGATCACCGAGGACAAGTGAGGCGACCGTGAGCGACGCGATTGCAGTGGTCACCCATGAGGACCGGGCGAGCCTCGTCGGCCTCAACGGCCGGCAGAAGGCGGCGATCTTCCTCATCTCGATCGGCTCCGAGCGGGCCGCCGACATCCTGCGCTTCCTCACCGAGCGCGAGGTCGAGGCGCTCTCGGCCGAGATGGCGTCGATGTGGCGCGTGAAGTCGGAGACGACGCGCGCCGTCATCGCCGAGCTCGCCGAGCAGTTCAGCGCGAAGGACTACTTCGCGCTCGGGGGCCCGGAGTTCGCCCGCGAGGTGCTCGAGCACCTCCTCGGCCCCGAGCGGGCGGAGGAGATCATCGGGTCGCTCGCCGCGAGCGCGGAGCTGCGCCCGTTCGACTTCCTGCGCCGCACGCCGCCGGAGCAGATCGCGACCTTCCTCGCCGACGAGGCGCCGCAGACCCAGGCGCTCGTCGTCGCCTCGCTCCACGTGACGCTCGGGGCGCACGTCCTCGCGGCGCTGCCGCCCGAGCAGCAGGCGGACGTCGCCCTGCGCATCGCGACGATGAGCGACACGAACCCCGGCGTCGTCGAGGACATCGAGCGCGGCCTGCGCCTCAAGCTCTCGAACGTCCTCACGCAGGAGTTCTCGAGCGCGGGCGGCATCGACTCGCTCGCCGAGATCCTCAACCGCGCCGGGCGCTCCACGGAGCGCAACGTCCTCGAGGCGGTCGCCGAGCAGGACCGCGAGCTCGCCGAGGAGATCCGCCAGCGGCTCTTCACCTTCGACGACATCGTCGTCCTCAGCGATCGCGACATCCAGCTCGTGCTCCGCGAGGTCGACCAGAAGGACCTCGGGCTCGCGCTGCGCGGCGTCGGGGCCGAGGTCGCCGACCGGATCTTCCAGAACATGTCGAGCCGCGGCGCCGAGATGCTCCGCGAGGACCTCGAGACCTCGCAGCCGCAGCGCCGCGCCGTCGTCGAGGAGGCGCAGGGCCGCATCGTCGGCGCGATCCGCCGCCTCGAGGAGTCCGGCACGATCACGCTCGGCCGCGGCGGCGAGGACGCCGAGGACGAGGTCATCTGATGCGGGCCTTCGACTTCGACCTCCCCGACCTCGAGCCCGCGCCCGGCACCGGCGTCGCCGGCGCCGGCGGCGAGATCGAGGAGACCCCGCTCCCCCCGTCGCCGGTCGAGGAGGCGATGGCCGAGGCCGACGCGATCCGCGAGGCCGCCCGCGCCGAGGGCTACGAGGTCGGACGCCAGCAGGCCGCCGCCGAGGTCGCCGCCGCGCTCTCGGCGCTCTCCGAGGCGACGGTCGCCGTCACGGCGCTCCGCGCCGACATCGCCGGCGAGGTCGAGGAGGCCGCGGTCGACCTCGGGCTGCGCATCGCCGGCCAGGTCCTCGCCGGCGCGCTCGACGCCGACCCGGGGCTCGTCGTCTCCGTCGTGCGCGGCGCGCTGCGCCGCCTCGTCGACCGCGAGCGCGTCACCGTGCTCGTCCATCCCGACGACCTCGAGATCGTCCGCGCCGCCGCGCCGGGCCTCGTCGGCGAGCTCGGCGGGATGGAGCACCTCGAGGTTCAGGCCGAGCGTCGCGTCACCCCCGGCGGGGCGATGGTCCGCACCGCGGACGGCGAGGTCGACGCCACGGTGGAGACGAAGCTCGAGCGCATCCGCGAGGTGCTCGCCGAGACCGGCGCCGAGCTCTCCGCGGAGGCCGAGGCCGAGGCGGCTTCCGAGGCCGTGCCCGCTCCCGCTCCCGCTCCCGCCGCCCTCGCGCCCGATGTCGCCGTGCCGGCCGACGCCCTCGTCGTCGAGGAGCCGGCCGACCTCCCCGCACCGCACGCCGAGCCGCTCGATCTCGATGCAGCCGACGGCTGACGTGATCAGCGGCCGGCTCGCGCGTCGCGCCGCGGCCGTCGGTCACGCCGACCTCCACCGCCGCCGCGGTCGCGTCACCGACCTCATCGGGCTCATCGTCGAGGCGACCGGCCTCGAGGCCCAGGTCGGCGAGGTGTGCACGATCTCCACGGGCCGCGACCGTCCGTCGCTCCCCGCCGAGGTCGTCGGGTTCCGCGCCGGCCGCACGCTGCTCATGCCGCTCGGCGAGCTGCAGGGCGTCGGGCCCGGGGACGCCGTCACGGCGAGCGGCCGCTCGGTGCGCACCCCGGTCGGCCCGGCCCTCCTCGGCCGCGTCCTCGACGGCCTCGGCCGTCCGATCGACGGCGGCCCTCCCGTCGACGGCCTCGCCACCGCGCCGATCGAGGCGGCCCCGCCGTCGCCGATGGAGCGGCCGCGCATCACCGAGCGGGTCTCCCTCGGCGTCCGGGCGCTCGACGCGCTCGTGCCGTGCGGCCGCGGCCAGCGCCTCGGCATCTTCGCGGGCTCCGGCGTCGGCAAGAGCTCGCTGCTCGGCATGATCGCCCGCTCGACGAACGCCGAGGTGAACGTCATCTGCCTCGTCGGCGAGCGCGGCCGCGAGGTGCGCGAGTTCCTCGACCGCGATCTCGGCCCGGAGGGTCTCTCCCGCAGCGTCGTCGTCGTCGCGACGAGCGACCAGCCGGCGCTCGTGCGGATCAAGGCCGCGCTCACCGCGACGACGATCGCCGAGAGCTTCCGCGACATGGGCGCGGACGTCCTCCTCATGATGGACTCGGTGACGCGCTTCGCGATGGCGCAGCGCGAGATCGGCCTCGCGATCGGCGAGCCGCCCGCGACGCGCGGGTACACGCCGAGCGTCTTCGCGCTCCTGCCGCGGCTCCTCGAGCGCTCGGGCACGAGCGCGATGGGCTCGATCACCGGCCTCTACACCGTCCTCGTCGACGGCGACGACATGAACGAGCCGATCGCCGACGCGGCCCGCTCGATCCTCGACGGGCACGTCGTCCTCTCGCGCGAGCTCGCGCACCGCGGGCACTACCCGGCGATCGACGTGCTCCAGAGCGTGAGCCGGCTCGTCGGCGAGGTGACCGGGCCCGAGGAGCAGGCGGCGGCGCGAGAGCTGCGGGCCCTCCTCGCCGCGGCGCGCGACAAGCGCGACCTCGTCGCGATCGGCGCCTACGAGCGCGGGACCGACCCGACCGTCGACCGAGCGCTCGATCTCGAGGGCGCGATCGACGGCTTCCTGCGCCAGTCGGTCGAGGAGCGCGGTGACGCGCAGGACTCCGACTTCCGCCTCAAGTCGCTCGTCGGCGTCGAGGGCGCGATCCCGCCGCCGCCCGCCGGCGTCATCGACGGCACCGCGGTCGTCGACGGCCCCGGCGACCCCCAGCACGCGGCGAGCCCGAGCGCGATCCCGCCGCTGAACCTGGGGGTCTGACACCGTGCCCCCGACGTCCCGACGCGTCCGTCGCGCCGCCCTGCGGGCCATCGGCCGCACCTCCCCTGACGTGTCTCACGCTCGGCGTGAGCACCGTCGTGCGGGGTGGGCCGGACGAACGTCCAGGGGGCTCCATCGGGGACGGCGCGGGCCGATCACTCCGGTCGTGAAGGAGCGGTTCGACTTCAGCCTCGAGCGCGTCCGCCAGGTGCGGGCGCACGACGAGGATCGCGCGAAGGAGGCCCTCGCCTCCAGCCTCGCGATGCGCGCTCGCGGTGAGGAGAACCTCTCCGCGGCGGCCGACCGGCTGCGCGCGGCGCAGTCGCTGACGGCCGAGGCCGCGCCCGTCGACGCCGCGACGCTCCAGCGCCGTCAGGCCTACCTCGAGCGCCTCGAGCGGTCGCGTCTCGTCGCGGCCCTCGACCTCGACCGCGCGAGCCAGGAGGTCGACGCGCGCCGCGAGGTGCTCACCGGCGCGAGCCGTCGCCGCCAGGTGCTCGACCGGCTCCGCGACCGGCAGGCCGCGGCGCACGCCCAGGCCTTCGCCCGCCACGAGGCGACCGTCCTCGACGAGATCGCCATCCAGGGCCACGTCCGCAGGAGCGCGGCATGACCGCCGCCTTCGAGCGCGTCGCCGAGCTCGAGCAGCTCACCCGGGTCCTCAGCGGAGGCCCCGTCGCGCCCGCCGCGCCCCCGCAGGCGCCGGCCGCGGCGCCCACCACCACCTTCGCCACGGCGCTCGCGAGCGCCCAGGCGCCCTCCGCCGTCGCTGCGGCGAGCGGGGGGAACGTGCCGTTCGGAGCCGAGATCGACGCGGCAGCTCAGCGTCACGGGATCGACCCGGGCCTCCTGCGCGCCCTCGTGCGCCAGGAGTCCGGGTTCGATCCCGCGGCGCGCAGCTCTGCCGGCGCGACCGGCCTCACCCAGCTCATGCCCGGCACGGCGGCGGCGCTCGGCGTCGAC
The DNA here is from genome assembly GCF_059438195.1 of Paraconexibacter sp. Lineage (NCBI taxonomy): Bacteria > Bacillati > Actinomycetota > Thermoleophilia > Solirubrobacterales > Paraconexibacteraceae > Paraconexibacter > Paraconexibacter sp. Next base: position 613 of record NZ_JBLKKY010000045.1, on the reverse strand, counting down.
CCGACCGACCCGGTGCAGGCCCTCGACGGGGGCGCCCGCTACCTGCGCGAGCAGCTCGACCGCTTCGGCGGCGACGAGAGTCTCGCGCTCGCCGCGTACAACGCGGGCCCGGGCGCCGTCCAGCGTCACGGTGGCGTCCCGCCGTACGCCGAGACGCGGAACTACGTCCAGAAGGTCCTCGCCTTCGCCGCGGAGTACCGCGGCCCCGTCGCGCTCCCCGCTGTCGCCTCACCGGCGATGCCCGCGGTGGGCGTGGGCGCTCCGACCACCCCGGCGCCGAGTGGCGCCCTTCCCTACTCGACCACCTAGGACACCGTGCGCACGACATCCGTGGCGGGTCCTCCCGGACCGCCGGCGCCGCGAAGGGCGACAGACCCCTCGCCGCCGGACGATCCCGGGGGATTCCCCGCCGTCCTCACCGAGACCGAGGCCCGGACCGCACCTGCGGAAGGCCCCAAGACCCCGGAGCACGACGACCGCCCGGGACGCAGGACCGCCGACGAGGCGACCGCCGACGGCGGCGCCGCGGCCGCGGCGGACGCCCCCGCACGCGAGACGCGCGAGGCGCGCCCGAGCGGGACGGTCCCCGCGACCCCGGCGACGCCGGCCGGTC
>NZ_JBLKKY010000044.1:0-36830 GCF_059438195.1 Paraconexibacter sp. | reverse complement strand
AGCCTCCAAGGAGGACCGGATGAACAACGTGCTCAGGAACTACACCTAGGCGCGCCGCCGCGCGCCACCCGTCGACCCTGCTCGCGCCGCGTCCGCCGTCGACCTGCGGTTCAGGTCGTCCACCTCACGGGCAGGTGGTCGTAGCCGCGGCTCACGACGTTCGGCTGCCGCACGGCTCTCTCGAGCACGGGCTCGAGATCGGGCAGCCTGCCGTACGCGGCCTCGAGCATGATCGGCACGTTCTGCTGCGCGAGGTGCACGCCGAGGCACCGATGGCGGCCGCCCCCGAACGTCATCTGCTGCAGGAGCGTCTCGCGATCGCGATCGAAGACGAGCGTCTCGGGCTCGGGGAACACGCGCGGATCGTGGTTGGCGGCTCCCATGCTCGGCAGCACGAGCTGCCCGGCCGAGATGCGCTGTCCACCGATCTCGACGTCCTCGATCGCCATGCGCGCGCTGATCTGCCCCACCGGATCGATGCGCAGCAGCTCGACGACGGCGGGACGGATTCGAGAGAGGTCCTCCTTCAGCCAGGCGAGCGCCTCGGGCCGCTCGTGCAGAGCCACGAGGACGTTCCCCACCTGCTTCTGCTGCGTATCTTGGCCGCCGAAGTAGAGGAGCATGAGATTCGCGACGAGCTGGAGGTTCGTGAGCGGCGTCTCCGCCTCCTCGTTGGCGGCGATGAGCTCGCTGAGGAAGTCGTCGGCGGGTCGCTTCCGCTTCGCGTCGACGAGCTCGGTGAAGTACTCCTCCTGGCCGAGGACCGACTGGTTGAGGCCCGCGAGCTGCTCAGGCGTCATCGGCGTGAACTCGAGCATCGGGCCCCAGTCATGGACCCATTTCGCGATGAGAGGCCGATCGCTCTCGGGCACGCCGAGGAGATGACCGATGACCGCGAGAGGCACCTGGTAGGAGAAGTCGGTGATGAGATCCGCTTCTCCCTGCTCGATGAAGCCGTCGATCAGCTCGTCGACGACGCCGCGGACGTAGTCCGCGAGGGCCTTGACACGATCGAGCGTGAACGCCCGCCTGAGGACGAACCGGAGTGCCGTGTGCCTCGGCGGATCCGCGAGGACGAGGAGCTCCTTGCCGAAGCGGACGTACGGCTCGTCCGCGATGTGCTCGCCCATGCGGATCTTCTGGTACTCCTCGAAGCAGACGCCGAAGCGGTCGTCCGTGAACGCGGTCCGGACGTCCTCGTGCCGGGTGAGGAGCAGGGCACCGGTGCCGGGCACTTCGAAGACGGGCTGGTGCTCACGCAGCTGCGCGTAGAACGCATAGGGGTTCTCGACGAACTCGGGGGACGCGAGGGGCCCCGCCTCGTCTTTCGGATCGGTCGTCTCTTCGCGGTGAGTCGTGGTCATCGTGATACCTCAGATCGGAGCGCTCGCGCGCTGTTCTCGGGCGGGCGACGGCCCATCAGCAATCCGCCTCCACCCGCGGGTAGACGTACTCGGTCTTCGCCGGCACCTCGCTGGGTCCAAGCACCGACGGCTGCCCCCGGTCGAGGCTGTCGTTCGCCTCGCCCGGAGCGGGATACGGCTTGAAGCTCAGGCCCTGGGTCTTGCGAAGGAAGCCCGAGTGGCTCAGCTCGAACGCGGCCTTGCTCACGTCGGCGGGAAGGCCGACGGCCGCGTTCTCACCGAACACCGGCATGAGGCGGATCGTGTGCCCCACCGCGTCGTATGAGTTCGTCGCCGCGTTGAGGCCCGTGAGGGAGGACACGAGATCCGCGGTGTAGGGCGCGAGGTATCGCAACGCGGGGTTCGCCTCGCAGAGCACGTCATCGGCTCTCGCCACGGTCGTCGAGAGCGCCGGCGCCGAGTCCCGCAGAGCCTCGAGCGTCTTCTGCAGTGGAGGCGCCGATTGGCCCAGTCGACGAACGATCGCTTGCCCGTCGACGGCCGCCGGCCGGAGGAGCCGCACGGAGGGACGAAGCTCGCGGATCGCCTCGGCAGCATCATCGACGACAGGCGTCGCCGTACCAGAGAGCGCGCCGAGGAGGTCGCTCGTCTGCCGCACCTGTCGGAGCGTCCCAGGGAGCTCGCGGAGCACAGACCTCAGCGCGTCGTCGCGAGCGGCAACGGCGCGGAACGTCGTGAGCCCCTGTCGCGCCAGGACCTCGAGACTGGCCCCCCGCTCGCCGACAGCGGCAGTGAGATCGCCGAGCCTCTCGACGAGCCGAGCGAGCCTCCTTCGGTCGCGCACGATGCGGTGAGTCACGTTCGACCCGGACAGCAGGAGGTGACCGGTGTGCTCGAGCGTCTCGTTGAGCTCCGTGCCCCTGCCGTCGACCGCGTCGCCGAGGCCCTGGATGACCTTGCGCGCCTGCGCACGCGTCCCGCCCTGCAGCGTCGAGAGCAGTTCGTCGACATCGACGTAGTCGTCGGAGGCGGAGACGGAGGCGAGGATGGTTCCGCCCGACTCGAGGTTGCGCTCGGCGCGACCTCGTCCGATCTCGATGTAGTTCTCGCCGAGCGGGGTGCGGACCCTGAGTCGCGCGGTGGAATCGACGGGCAACGGCGTGACGCGCTCGTCCTCGAGACGGATGTCGACGAGCGCTCCGATGCCGCGGCGGTGGACCGCCTTCACCGTCCCGACCCTGACGCCGGCCATCGTGACGCTCGTGCCCTGCGTCAGCGAGCCCGCCTGGGGGACGACGGCTTTGACGTCGTACGTGCCGCCGAAGTGCAGCACGCCGCTGAGACGCAGAAGCGTCACGAGGACGGCAAGACCGAGTGCCGCGCCGAGCAGCACGACCGTGAGGTGATGCCGAAGCGCTCTCGTCTCTCCGATCATGTCCGTTCCCCTCTCAATGTCCGTCCTCGGGCACCGGCGGTCGGCCGCCGATGGCGCTTCCGGGCGTGCACGCCTTCACCGCGAACTCATGGGGTCCGTTGACGCCGAGCGTCTGCGCGTTCATCACGAGGTTCCCGCGCGGAACCGGTCCGCGGACGTCCCCGAACTTCGTCATGGACGCGTCCCACTGGAAGAAGCCCTTCACTCCGCCTTCGCAGTTCTCGAGGTTGAGGGTCGTCCGATCGATCGTGTCGACCTGGGGCCTGAGCGTGAGGATCGACGCATCGAGGTCGTTCGCGAGGGGCAGCAGCCGGCGCGACGAAGGGATGAGCTCCCGTACCGGCGCTCGGAGCCGTCGCACGGCCGGAGCCGCGTCGCGAGCCAACGCACGGACGCTGTCGAGCGCCCGTGGCAGTTCCCGCGCGACGGGCCGCAGCCGGCCGACTGCGGCATCGACGTCCTCGAGCACCGGCCTTGTGGCCGAGAAGCTCGAGTCGAGAGTCTCGAGAACGGCGGGCAACGCGGCGAGCGTCGCGTCGATGTCGGAGGCGCTTGCACCGAGCGCGGATGCCGTCTCGCTCCCTTCTCGGACGAGCGCCCGAAGATCGCCGTCGCGTCGTGCCAGCTCTTCGGTGAGCGCAGTCGCGTTGTGCACGAGGCGCTCAGTGAGGTGGCGGCGACGGCCCAGCTGCGATGACGCCTTCTTCGCTGCCCCCAGGAGGGGAACGGCGTCGGCGAACACGGCGCGCAGCTGCGCGCCGCGGTCGGTCAACCCGTTGCCGAGCTCGGCGAGGAGCACACGGAGTCGTGACCTCGTCCGCGCGTCGAAGACACTCAGCGTGTCGGCGACGTCGACCGGCGTCCGCGTCTGCGACTCGGGCACCGGTGTGCCGACACCCGCCTCACCCGCGGACGGGTCTCCCCGGTCGACGATGTCGAGGTACATGTCCTGCAACGCGCTGTTCGGCCGCAGTTCCGCCCGGGCGTCTCGGTAGACGGGCCCGTAACGGCGCTCGAGCGCCACGGTGACGACCGGAGTCCCCTCCCTGAGCTCGAGGCCCACGATCCGTCCCGCCGGGATGCCCCTGAAGCGCACCTCGTTGATGTGAGGTCGGACGGCCTGCGCGTTCGCGACCTCGAACTCCACCTCGCGCGTGTCCTTCACGATCGACGGCGCGACGTTCCCGAGGATCCATGCGCCGCCGGCGAGGGCGACGAGGATTCCGACGAGGACCACAGCGGCGCTCTTCCCCGAGCGCTTCAGCTCGAGGCGGAGACGCACCCCCGTCAGCCGGTCGGTGACGCGATCCCGGACCTCCGTCATGGAGTCCTCCTCGTCGACGGCTCCGGCGCGGTGCCGGGCGCCGGGGTGAGCGGGCTGTACGAGAGGAGGACCTGCAGCTCCTCGTCGAGTCGGTTGCACTCCGCGAGCCGTCCCTTGCTGGGATTGCCCGCATAGATCTGACACGGCAGCAGGTAGCTCGGCGAGCTCCCGGCGCTGAGCGGGAAGCGGATGAAGTGCCCGTTCGCGTCGATCTGCGCCGCCGCCCCGGCGAGCCCGCTCAGCGCGGGACCGACCATCTGCGCAGCCGAGTGCGCGGTCTCCGGATCGATCTCGTTCATGTAGGGGAGGACCCGGTCCGCGAGCCGGTCGATGCTCGGATCGAGCTCGTCGAGCAGAGTGGACGCGTGGTTCGCCGCGCCGCCAAGCCGGTGCAGCGCGGGCTGAAGGGCGCGAAGAAGCGGCCCGGCGTCAGAGAGGAGGCTGCGCGCATCCGCTGCCACCGGTCGGAGCTCGCTCACCGCGGGCCCGACGTCTGCCGCCGAGACGAGCAGCTCGTCGACGAGGGGCTCGGCTCCGTCCAGAGTCGTGTCGAGGCGTCGCAGGGTCGCCTCGGCGTTCTCGAGAGCGGCGGGTGCCGCCGTGAACGCCTCACGGATCTCCGCCTCGCGGGCCGCGGTGGCGCTGAGCGCGTTCGCCGCGCCCGCGACGAGCCGGTCGAGAGCGTCGTCGGGCGCATCGAGCGCACGCGTGGTCGCGGCCGCCGACGTGACGAGGCGTGTGAGCTCGCCTTCCTGCGAGCCGCGCAGGGCGCCGACGCCCGAGGCGATGGCGGGCGAGACCTCCTTCAGCGCGCGAGCGAGGCCTGCGGGATGCTGCGGCTGGGAGAACGCCTCGGCGAGCGCGGGGGCGAGGGCTCGCAAGCCGCGACGCGCGTCGCCCTCGACGATCGACGTCACGTCGTCGAGCTCCGCATGAGATGTCGTCCGCGACATGGGGATGTGGCGATCGCCCAGCGGCGGAGCTCCCGGCCGGCCGGCCTCGAGCTTCACCGCGAAGCTGCCGCCCAGGAGCGTGCGCCACACGATGTGCGCTCGAGCATCGGCTCGAAGCTCCCCCGCGGAGCGCTCGACCCGCATCTCGACGAGAGCGGCGCGCGCGTCGTCGCGGCCCTCGACGCTCTCCACCTCGCCGACGGTCACGCCCTCGAAGCGGACGGGGTCCCCCGGCTGGACGGTCCGGGCGTCTGCGAACTCGGCGACGACCGTCCTCTTGTCGGAGCTGACCAGATCCCGGAGGGTGCCCTCGTACGAGGCCGCGAGGAGCGCGGCGAGACCGAGTACCGCGCCGGCGCCGACGAGCGTGTGGCGCTTCGCGACGACCAGCTTCAGGACGCTCCTCAGCATCAGGGCCTCCTCGCGAGGTCGGTCAACGGCGTCACTTCGTAGCGGCCCCCCGGCGAGTACCTGCACGGCGGGGGGTAGGCGTCCCGGACCGGGGTCGCGTCCTCGACGCCGATCGCCTCGATCGACGCCATCGCCTGAAGCCGGAACTGCGCCGCCTGGCCCAGTGGCCCCTCTCCGATCCCGCCGAAGCCGGTCATGCTCCTGAAGACCTGGCCGAAGTTGATGATGTCGCAGCCGTACGGTCCGACCTCGGCGGCGATCGCGATGAGATCGTCGAGCCCGTCCGTGAGGCGCGGGACGACCGGCCGCAGAGCGCCGAGGAGCTCGAGGGTGCGAGGGATCGACCGATCCACGACCTGCAGGAGCGACTCGGCGTGCGCGAGCGGCGAGCGGCCGCCAGAGGTGGATGTGCGTGCTCCCCGCAGGAGAGCCGTCGTCTCGCGAAGGCCGGCCGGTGCGTGCGGGAGCGTGCGGTTCGCCGCCACGGCCAGTCGCCCGGTCGCGCGGACGAGCCCCGCGCCCCGTCCCAGGCCGCTCGCCGCGCTCGCGAGCGCAGACGGGGCTTCATCGAGGGCCTCTCGCGTGCTCTCGCGCTCGTCGACGAACGGCGCGAGCGCCCTCGACGCGGGCGACGCGAGCTGGGCGAGCTCTCGACGCACCGTCGCGAGCGGCCGCATCACCGAGTCGAGTGCCGGGAGGAGCCGGCGCACGGCGGCTGGGCGAGCGGTGAGGGTGCTCGCGATCCGCGCGAACGGGCGCGCCGCCCCTGCGGACTCCCGAACGGTGTCGTTGAGGAGCTCGCCGTTCCCGAGGAGCCCGCCGCCGACGCCCGTCAGCGCGAGACCGAGCCGCTCCCGCGTCTCGCTGTCGAACACGTCCAGCGCATCGGGCACGCCGTACGTGAGGGCGTCGGCATCGGCACGGATCGTCACGCCGTCTTGAAGCCGCCGAGGGCTCGTCCCGGGGACGAGCTCGACGTACCGCGCACCGAGCAGGCCGTTCGCGCGCAGGCGGACGGCGGTGTCGCGTGGAAGGTCGAGTCCGGGTTCGAGCTGCAGCTCGATGCGCGTTCCCTGGGTCGTCGGCTCGGTCACCGTGACCTGCCCCACGCGCACACCGCCGATCGCGACCTTGTCGTGCGCGCGCAGGCTCCCGGCGTCGGAGGCGAGGACCTGCAGCGTGCCGTAGTCCCTGCCCGGAACGCCGTCGCTGACGCTCACCGCGAAGGCGACGAACGCCCCGACGAGTCCGAGCGTCGCCATTCCCCGCGCGATGAGCCAGGCGCGGGAAGGGGTGTTGCTGCGCCGGCGTCGCGGGCGGTGTCTGCGCATCGGCATCACGGGGCGAGGAGGAAGTCGAGGAGGCCGGCGTCATCGCTCGCGGACGGGTCGCGACGCGGAGGACCGCCGAGGGCGTCGGGGACGGCGCCGAGCGGTTCCGTGACTCCCTCCAGCGCACCCTGCAAGCCCTCGACCGCCTCCCGCACGCCGCCCGCGACGTCCCGGAGCGGCTTGAGCGGCGCGGGCGCCGCCGGTGCCTGCGCGCGGTCCTGCGGCTGCGAGGTCTCGCGCGGCGGCGGCTGCGGCCGACGGGAGACGCGCCTGGCCTTCGCCTCTCCGATGCCGAGGTTCGAGAGCACGCTCTCGAGCGTCTGCGGGGTCACGCCGGCAGAGCCCCGGAAGACGTGTGAGTAGCCGTCCCGGAACTGGATCGCGCGCGCCCAGTTCTCCATCACGGCGAGCAGGTTGTCGACGCTGTGATCGAGGGTGTCCGTGACGGGCTCCAGGCGCGTGGCGAACAGCCGAAGCCGGTCCGCCATCGGGACTCCACGCCGGACCACGGGGGCGGCCGTGCGGGCGAGCTTCGTGAGAGCGGGCGAGACGTCCGCGGCCTTCTCGAGCGTCCCCGCGGCGGCGCGCCGGAAGGGCGCGAGCTCCGCGAGCGCGGTATCGAGGGGCGGCGCGGTGCTCGCGAGGTGTCGTGCGGCCGGCCCGAGCGGGGCGGCGGCGTGCTCGAGCTCCTCGAGGAAGGATTCGAGCCGGCCGAGGGCGGATGGGGCGTTGGCGAGCGTCGCGCGAAGCTCGGCGCGCTTGGAAGAGACCGTCTGCGCGGCATCGCCCGCGGCCTCCACGAGCGCACCGAGCTCCTTGCGCTCGGCGGCGAGCGCGCCGACGACGGCGTCGCTGCGGCGGACGAGCCGCTCGAGGGTCCGGTTGTCGCCGACGAGCTGATCGACGAGCTCGGTCGCTTCGCGCATCGTGCGCGGGAGATCCGTCACGAGCCTCCCGATGTCCGCTTCGCGACCGAACAACGCGGTGCCCGCCTCGTTGATGAGGATCCCGAGACGCGCCCGGACGTCGGGCGTGAGGACCGACAGGACCTCGTCGAGATCGGTCGACACGCGAACCCGCGACGCGTCGAGGGTCGCGCGTGACGGCAGGGGGCGGGACGAGTCGCCGCGGTCCACCTCGAGGCGCTTCTGGCCCAGCAGGTTCACGGAGCCGATGAAGACCTTCGCGTCCTGCCCGATGGGGACCTCGCCCGGGTCGAGGCGAGCGGTGACGATCACGCGGTCCCCTTCGCCGAGCTCGACGTCGGCCTCACCGATCTGCGCGCCTCCGGCGGTGACGCGCGATCCGTCCCTCAGGCCTTGGGCGTTGTCGAGCTCGAGACGGAACTCGTACCCTGCCGGGCCCTCGCCCGAGGACGCGGCGATCAGCGCGACCGCGGCGAGCACGGCCAGCAGCGCGAGGACCGCGCCTCGAGCCCGGGTCATCGGTCCTCCCTTCCACCGACTCCGTCCCGACCCCGCGCGCCACCGCCAGAGGAGCGCGCCTCGGGATCCTTGGCCGGGTCGAGAGCGTCCTCGGTGATGTCGCACTCCGGAAGGAACCACGGCTGACCGGCCGTCAAGCCGGGCGGCCGCGGGAACGCGTACGTGAGACCCGGCCACTGCTCCGCCGCCTGCTCCGGGCTCCCCGTCTGGACGTTGTGACCCGCGGGCAGCAGGACCTGCGGCTGGGCCCTGATGTACTTGTCCCTGCCGTCCGTGCCCGAGAGGATCGAGCCCCAGTTCGTCCCGAACGACGCGATCTCGGGCGCGTAGGGGCGGATGCACGTGAGCGCCTCCGTGCTCTCGACCGCGATCGCTCGCAGCCGCGAGTCACGATCGCCGAGGTCTCGGACGAGACGCGTGAGGGACGGCGAGGCGCCGGTGACGGTCGTCAGCGTCTTCTTCGCGTCGGGCGCGACGTCGATCACGCCGCGGAGGAGTCCGTTGAGAGTCGGGGCGAGCCGCCGGAGCTCCGCGACGCCCGGACGGAGACGCTCGACGAGCGTGTGCGCCGAGCCGAGGACCGGGTCGGCGCGCCGGAGGGTCGTACGGGCCTGGCTCAGCGCCCCGGGGGTGCGCTCGAGTGTCTGCCCGACATGCGCAGCGCCGTCGGCGAGGGCGTCGAGGGTCGTTCCGGTCGCCGTGACGAGCTCGGCGAGCCCCGGGTCGGCCCGACCGACCGCCCCGAGGACGTCGTCCGTCGTCCGCAGCAGCGTCGTGAGCGACTCCTCGCTCGCGTCGAGATCGGCGAGGACCCCGCGACCGGCGCGCACGGCCGGGGATGACACGCCGAGAGCGTCGTGCAGCTGCGGGCCGGCCGCGTCGAGCGCCGCGCCGGAGTTGTCGAGCATCGTCTTGAGGTCCCGACGCATCTCGCGGTCGAAGACGGAGAGCAGGTCGCCGTACTCGACGGGCATCGTGAGCGCGGACGCCGGAAGGTCACCGCCGTCGGCGACGGCCGGCGCGCTGCCGTCCGGGCCCAGCTCGACCGCGAGGTAGCGGTCGTACTGGTTGATCGTCCCGCCCCACCGGGCGACGAACCTCGTTCCCTTCGGGAGCGGCCAGACGGAATCGTCGATGCGGAGGTGGAGGCGAGCGGCCCGACCCATGCGGACGGGGATGACGTCCTTCACCGTGCCGACCTCGCTGCCGGCGGCACGGAGCTTCTGCCCGGCCCCGACGCCGGTGGCCTCGGGCACGGTGATGAAGACGTCGTGCTGGCCAGAGCGGCCTCCGGCGGAGATCGCCACGAGAGCGGTCGCGGCGACGGCCAGGAGGACGAGCGCGGCGACGCGCGGACGCTGAGCGGAGAGGTGCATCGCCTAGCCTCCGATCGGAACGCCGGGGTCGGCCCCGTACCAGAGGATCACCGTGAGCGCCCCGATGATGTTGGCGAGGACGAGGTTGACCTTCACGGCCTGCGCGACCGATGCCCCCACTCCTGCAGGCCCGCCAGTCGTCCGCATCCCGTAGAAGCACGCGACCAGTGCCGTCGAGATGCCGGTCAGCCCGACGGTGACGAAGACCTGGAGCTGATCGGTGATCCCCTGATTGATCCAGTGGAAGCGGAGGAAGCCTGCCGAATCGGTCGCGTCGAGGATGATGATCGCGTCGAGATACGCGCCGGCCGTGTAGCCCAGAAGACCGATGACCGTCGCGACCGGGATGTAGACGATGGTCGCCAGGATGCGCGTCGCGACGACGAAGCGCAGCGGATCGACCCCGGCGGATTCATAGGCATCGATCTCCTGGTTGACGCGCATCGCGCCGATCTCGGCGACGAACCCTCCACAGACCTTGGAGGTGAAGACGTACGCGAACATCACTGCGCCGGAGACGTGGAGCGCGAAGCCGCCGATCGCTCCGATGTAGTCGGCCGCCCCCAGGGGGTGAAGGAGGAAGTAGCCCACGTTCATCGTCGCGATGCCGATGAAGACGTACATCACGAAGAGCAGCGGGGACGTCCCGGACGTCATCGCTGCGGCGTGGCGCAAGACCTCTGCCATGTCCCTCGTCGCAGCCGGGACGTGGCGCAAGGTCGAGGCGGAGAACTCGACGAGCTGCCCCATCTCGGCGAGGAAGCCGGCGTCGTGCGCAGGTTCGTCCTGCTCGAGCGCGTCGTCCTCGCGCAGCGTCTTCGGTGTGGTGACAGCCATGGTGACGTTCACCCCTTGAAGTCGACGCTTGCCTCGGGGAACAACGAGAGGTACCCGAGCATGAAGAACGCATCGAGCATCCAGATGCCGAAGAACGAGATGACGATCGACTGGTTGACGGCACGGCCGACGCCCTGTGTCCCGCTCTCGCAGTTGAGGCCCTTGTAACAGGCGACCGCCGCGACGAGGCCGCCGATGACGACGTAGCGGATGAGGGCGCCGTACACGTCGAGCGCGATGAGGCTCCCCCGCGTGCTCTCGAGGAGCACCTCGCGCGAGAAGCCGAAGCGGCCCGGCGCGAGGGCGAAGTTGACGAGCTCGATGAAGAACATCGCGATCATGCCGAGCACGGGTGCCATCACGAGGCTCGCGACGACCTTCGGCACGACGAGCCCTCGGACGCGGTGGACACCGAGGACCGCGAGCGCATCGAGCTCCTCGCGGACCTTCCTCGAGCCGAGGTCGGCGGCCATGGCGCTGCCCGCGACTCCGGCGAACACCATGCCCGTCGTCCACACCGACGTCTCACGGAGGAACCCGATGATCACGGCACCGCCCTCGCGGTCCTGCGCGCCGAGAACGCTCACGATGCCCCCAAGGACGACGAAGCCGTAGCCGAACATGAAGATGCCGGCCGAGACCCCGAGCGGGATGACGCATCGACGCAGGATGCGCGAGCACTCGGCGAGCGCCTCGGGGACCCAGTCGTACGGCGGCACGAGCGCCATCCGGATGGCGGTGAGGAAAAGCGCGGCGATGCCCCCGGCCGTCTCGAGGCGAGCCATGACCGCGGACGCCATCGGCCCCTCGAGAACTCGGGCCGCCGGACGACGCGCCTCAGTCGCGGCCATGTCGTCCTCCTGCCTGCTCTGACTGCGCGACAGCCGTCGCACACATGACTCGCGGGTGCGCGATCACGATTCGTCCATCCCCAGCGGACCGACCGTCTCCCTCTCGAGGAACTGGCGCACGAACGGGTTGTCGGACGCGAAGACGCGCTCGGTCGGCCCCGACTCGACGACACCGCCGCGCCACAGCACCGAGATGTGCTCGCCGATGCGCTTCGCGAGCGGGATGTTGTGGGTGATGACGAGCATCGTCCCGCCCATCTCGGCGTGCTGCTCGGCGAGAAGCTCCGCGAGGCGGGCGGTGCGAACCGGATCGAGACCCGAGTCGGGCTCGTCGCAGAGGATGATGCCCGGGTCGAGAACGAGCGCCCGGGCGAGCCCCGCCCGTTTGCGCATCCCCCCGGACAGCTCCGACGGCCGCTTCCGCGCCGCGTCGGCGAGCCCGACGCTGCGGAGGTGGCGGATCACGACCTCGGCGATCTCGGCGTCGCTGAGGTCGGTGTGCTGGCGGAGAGGGAACGCGACGTTCTCGAAGACGTTCATGTCGCTGAAGAGCGCGCCGTCCTGGAACATCACCCCCACCTCACGCTTGAGAGCGAGGAGCTCGCGTCGGGTCATCTTCATGAGCGAGCGCCCTCGGACGATGACGTCGCCACGGCTGGGCCGCATGATTCCGGTGATGTGGTTGAGCAGCACCGACTTGCCGGTCCCCGAGGGACCGATGACGATGCCGATCACGCCTTCGGGCACCTGAAGGTCGACGCCGCGGAGGACCTGTCGGCGCCCGAGGCGCTTGTGGAGGTCGCGCGTCTCGATGGCGAGCAGGTCTCCCATCCGCACGTCACCACGCGCGAACGCGGGAGCCGGCGCGTCCGCCTCGACCTGCGCCGAGACCGGCGTGCCCGCACGCGACCGCAGTGCACCACGCAGGATCGGGTCGACCTCGAGGTACCGGCGAACCGGCCCCCGAGCGGCGAGCGCCCCCGCTTCGATCTCCGACGGGATGTGCAGGTCCCCGGCGAGCATCCGATCGAGCTGCCTCGGCGTGAGCTCGATGGCGACCTCGGCTTCCATCGACTCGCGCGACATGGTGAGCGGGACGCGGTCCAGCAGCAGGTTCACCTGACCGTCGCTGCCCCGAAGCGAGAAGGCGACCGTCGTTCGCGCGTACCGCAGACGCCGGATGGCCGGCTGGTCGGTGGCGAGGACGGCCTCGAGCGCAGCCGCGAGCTTCTCCAGCCGCTCATCGTCGAGGACGAGCTCCGGGCTCTGCGGGGCGTGGAGAGAGTCGTCTCTCATCGGACGCACGCGACCGGCCCTGCCGCTGCACCGACTCGCGAGGCGCGGATCGCCGAGCGCGCCGGCGGCGTCACGATCCGCCTCACGTCTCCGACGCTGGTCTCCCCCCCGAACACGGCCGAGACCGTAACAAAGAGACGCGCGTATCTCAAGCCCTGGCCGACCACCGCGCCGCCCGGCGCGGCGGCGAGGACGCGAGGACGGTGAGACGTGCGTTCGGGCAGGTGATCGCCCCCGGAGGACATCGCGAGAGACCAGCCGGTCAGAGGCCGAGAGACCGGCCGATGATGTCGCGCTGGATCTCGCTCGTTCCGCCGACGATCGTCGACACGAGCGCGACGCGGACGAGGGACTCCATGTCGTACTCGCGGGCGTATCCGTATCCGCCCATCATCTGCATGCCCTCCAGCGTCACGCGCTTCGTGACCTCCGTCGCCTTGAGCTTCGCCATCGACGCCTCGCGGGCGAAGGTGCGCGACGGCTCGCGGTCGACGGCCCGCGCGGCCGCGTACGTGAGCAGCCGGGCGCACTCGAGCTCCGTGGCGAGATCGGCGATGCGGTGCTTCAACGCCTGGAACGAGCCGACGGGCCGTCCGAACTGCTCTCGGGTCTTCACGTACTCGACGAGGTCGTCGAACGCGCGCATCGCAGTTCCCAGGGTGAGAGCAGCGAGGATGAGGCGCTCCGCGTTGAGCCCCGCCATGAGCTGCATCCACGCTCCACCCTCGCGTCCGACGAGCCGGTCGTCGCCGACCTCGACGCCGTCGAAGAAGACGTCGCAGACGATCGGCCCGCCCATCGTCTCGATCGGCCGGATCGTGACGCCGGGAGCATCGGCCGGGATGCTGAGCATCGACAGCCCGTCGTGCTTGGAGCCGCCGCCCCCGGTGCGGCACACGAGCAGGATGCGGCGGGCGAACGTCGCCTCGCTGATCCACGTCTTCTGACCGTCCACGACCCAGCCGGAGTCGGTCCGTCTCGCGCGGCAGGCGAGGGCTCCGACGTCCGAGCCTGCCCCCGGCTCGCTCATGGCGATCGATTCCACGCCGCCCCGCGCGATGTCGCCGAGGACCTCGTGCCTGAGGTCGCCGTCGGCGAAGCGCTCGTATGCGCCGGCGGCGATCATCGAGACGGCGAACCCGCGCATCGGGATCAACCCGCGTGCCGACTCCTCGAGGAGGAGCGCGAGATCCTCGACCCCACCGCCGGCACCGCCGTGCCGCGTGGGGATCGCCGCGCCGAGCCAGCCGAGCTCCGCGACCTTCTCGTAGATGGCGGGGGAGTGGACGTGGCGCCCGCCCTCGGTGAGTGCGTCGCGCTGCGCTCGCGTCCCGCACTCGCGACGCGCGAAGTCGCGGATGGCGGCCACGAACGCGTCCTGCTCCTCGCTGAAGCTGAGAAGACTCACCCGACCATCTCCTCCATCTCAGAGATGGGCACCAGGCGGGAGCGGACGAGCATCTGCGCCTCCTCGACCACTCGACGCACGAAGTCCGCGCAGGTCGGCACGTCGTGGATGAGTCCCTGCGCCTGACTCGCCCCCCAGATGCCGTGCTCCGGGTCGCCCTCCTCGTAGACGACTCGACCACGGGCGCCGGCGACGAGATCCCGGACGTCCTCGAAGGCGCAGCCGTCCGCCTCGCGACGACGGACCTCCTGGCTCACGCTGTTGCGAGCGACGCGCGTGCTGTTGTGCAGAGAGCGCAGGACGAGGTCGGTGTCGCGCTCGCTGCTGGCGACGATCCGCTGCTTGATCGCGTCGTGAACGGGCGCCTCCGCCGTGCACATGAAGCGCGTTCCGATGTTCACCGCATCGGCACCGAGCGCGAGCGCCGCGACGAGGCCACGGGCATCCGCGATGCCTCCCGACGCGATCACGGGCACGTCGACCGCGTCGACGGCCGCCGGGATGAGGACCAGTCCGCCGATGTCGTCGTCGCCGAGGTGCCCTGCGCACTCGAAGCCGTCGATCGAGACGGCGTCGACGCCGAGGGCCGCGGCCTTCCGCGCGTGACGCACCGTCGTCGCCTTGTGGATCACCTTGATGCCCGCCGCCTTGAACGAGGGCAGATGATCACCCGGGTTCGCTCCGGCCGTCTCGACGAACGGCACGCCCGACTCGATGATGACCTGACGGTACTCGGCGTACGGAGGCGGAGAGATCGCCGGAAGGATCGTGAGGTTCACCCCGAACGGTCGATCCGTCAGCTCTCGGGTCCGTTCGATCTCGTGCGCGAGCGCCTCGGGCGTCGGCTGGGTGAGCGCGGTGAGCATGCCGAGCGCCCCGGCGTCAGCGACCGCTGCGACGAGCTCCGCTCGTCCGATCCACTGCATGCCTCCCTGGACGATCGGGTGATCGATGCCGAACGCGTCGGTGAACCTTGTTCGCAAGGTAGACTCCATACTTCGGAATGAACGGTACGTCATGAACGGTACGGTTACAGTGTCGCGGGTGTCAAGCAAGTCGCGACTGGGCCCGACCTCCTTCATCGTTCTCGGGGTGATCGCGCTCCGCGGTCCGACCACGAGCTATGAGCTCAAGCGCTACGTCGCCGGGTCGATCGCCCACTTCTGGCCGGTGTCCCACGTCCAGCTCTACACCGAGCCCAAGCGGCTCTCCGAACTGGGCCTCCTGAAGAGCGAGGACGAGGAGGGAGGTCGACGCCGTCGCTTCTTCTCGATCACCGAACAGGGACGCGAGGCGCTCGACGAGTGGCTCGGCGACCCCTCGGCCGACGCGATCGAGCTCCGCGACGGCGGGGCCCTCAAGCTGCACTTCGTGAGCCTCGGCGACGACGCGACCCTTCGGGAGCTCGCGCGGACCCAGCTCGCCCTGCGCGTGAGCCGGCTCGAGGAGTTCGAGCGTCTCGAGGAGCGACTCGGCCCGGACGGCACATCACCGGGCGGAGCGATGACCTTGCGCATGGGCATCGTCCTCGAGCGCGCCGCCGTCGCGTTCTGGCGGGAAGTCACCGAGAACGCCGGGTGACGCCGCCGGGGCCGCCGCCCGGCTCGGCCAAGCGCACCGCCACGCCGCGGGAACTCAAAGCGTGTCGCCCGCGAGCCGCTCGTGAGTTCTCGAGGCCGCGCGGTGCCGCCTGGCGGCGCTGCCGGCGCAGGGGCCGCGGGCCCCGTCGACGCGCGTTGGCGCGCCGCCAACAGGCGCCTCCCCGGGTGCTACGGTGCCGTCGACTGTCCAGTCAGCCAAAGGAGAGAACGGGTGGACCTCAACGACACCCCCGAACAGGCGGAGTTCCGGGCGAAGGTCCGGTCCTGGCTCGAGGAGAACAAGGACTCGGCCCCGCCCGCGTCCGGCGACTCGGGTGACACCGCGTACATCGACGGCCGCCGCGCCTGGCAGCGCAAGCTCGCCGAGGCGGGTCTCGCCGGCGTCACGTGGCCGAAAGAGCTCGGCGGGCAGGGCCAGGGCCCGATCGAGCAGGTGATCGTCAACCAGGAGATCGCGCGCGCCGGCGTCCCCGGGATCCTCGACGTCATCGGGATCGGCATGCTCGGGCCGTGCCTCATCGCCCACGGCACCGACGAGCAGAAGAGCCGCTACCTCGGGCCGATGCTGCACGGCGACGAGGTGTGGTGCCAGCTCTTCTCCGAGCCCGCCGCCGGCTCCGACCTCGCGGCGGTGCAGACGCGCGCGAAGGAGAACGGCGACGGGACGTACACCCTGAACGGGCAGAAGGTCTGGACGACGAACGCCCAGTTCTCGAGCTACGGCCTCCTCCTCGCCCGCACCGATCCGGAGCAGGCGAAGCACAAGGGCCTCACGATGTTCATCGTCGACATGAGCGCCCCGGGCGTCACCGTCCGCGGACTGCGCCAGATCTCCGGCGAGGCCGAGTTCAACGAGGTGTTCTTCGACGACGTCGTCGTCCCGGCGGAGAACGTCGTCGGCGGCGTCAACAACGGCTGGGCGACCGCGCTCACCGTCCTCATGTTCGAGCGCCTCACGATCGGCCTCGGCTCCGAGGGCTTCGGCTACCGCGGCGACCGCTTCGCGAAGGCGCTCGCGACGGACGAGGCGGCCGTGAAGGACCCCGCGGTCCGCAAGCGGCTCGGCGAGCTCTCGACCGAGCTCCTCGCCGTGCGCTTCACCGGCTACCGCACGCTCACCGCGCTGCAGAAGGGCCAGATCCCCGGCCCGGAGGCCGGTCTGTCCAAGGTGACGACCGTCAACGCGGCGATCGCCGCCGGCGACCTGCTCGCGGACGTCATCGGCCCCGAGGCCCTCGACGAGGACAGCGAGTGGGCCTACATGATCTCGTTCCTCCCGGGCCTCAAGTCGGCGGGCGGGACCGAGGGCATCCTGCGCAACACGATCGGCGAGCGCGTGCTCGGCCTCCCGCCGGAGCCGCGTCTCGACAAGGGCATCCCGTTCAGCGAGCTCCGCGCGAAGGAGAAGGAGGCCGTGTCCGCATGAACCTCTCCCTCTCCCCGGAGCAGGAGCTGCTCCGCGAGGCCGCGCGTGACGCGCTGTCCCGCACCAAGACCGTCGAGGCCGCACGCGAGGGCCTCGAGGACGCCTCGAAGCTCCCGGACCTGTGGCCGACCGCGAAGGAGGCGGGCTGGCCCGGCCTCCTCGTGAGCGAGGAGAACGGCGGCGCCGGGCTCGGCGCCTTCGACGCGCTCCTCGTCGCGCAGGAGGCCGGGCGCGTCCTCGCGGGCGTGCCGCTCCTCGGCGTCCTCCCCGCCTCGTTCGTCCTCGATCGCGGCGGCTACGACGACATCGAGGCGGTCGCGACGGGCGAGACGCGCGTCGCGTACCTCCCGGCGCGCCCGCCGAGCACCGACGACGAGCGCTGGTCGGTCGACCCGCGCAGCGGCAAGGCGCGCCCGGACGCGCCGTCGGCGACCGTCGACGGCGACACGGTGACCCTGAGCGGCACGGTGTCGTGGGTGCCGGACGCGGTCGGCGCGGACCTCCTCGTCGCGGTCGGCGTCACGCCCGACGGGACGCCCGTCGCGGCGGCCGTCCCCGCCTCGGCCGCGACGGTCGAGCCGGTCGCGCGGTACGACGCGACCCGCTCGCTCGCGCACGTGACGCTCGACGGCGCGCAGGGCGCGAAGCTCGGCGCGGACGCCGAGGTCCTCGCACGTGCATGGTACCTCGCGCACGCGATCATCGCCGCCGAGTCCCTCGGCACCGTCGAGACGACGCTCGAGATGAGCGTCCAGTACGCGAAGGAGCGGTTCACGTTCGGTCGCGCGATCGGCTCCTACCAGGCGATCAAGCACGAGCTCACGGAGGTCCTCCGGCTGCTCGAGAACGCGCGGTCGCTCGAGTACTACGCGGGCTGGTCGGGCGAGTCGAAGGCGGACGAGTTCCCGCTCGCGGCGAGCGCGTTCCGCTCGGCGGCCGGCCAGGCGCTCGAGTACGCGTCGCGGTCGAACATCAACGTCCACGGCGGGATCGGCGCGACGTGGGAGCACGACGCGCCGCTCTACTTCCGTCGTGCGCAGCTCAGCCGCCGGCTCCTCGGCGGGACGGGCGACGCGACCGACCGGGTCGCCGACGAGCTGCTGAAGCAGGCCGCCGCTGCCTGAGCACCCGCGACGGGCTTTCGTCCCCCCGGCCGGTCCCGCGCCGGGGGGACGCCCGTCGTCGTCTCGCGCTCTCCTAGTCGGAGAGGTAGGCGAGGACGAAGTACAGGAGCTGTGAGAGGGCGGCGAGCGCGCCGACGACGTAAGTGAGCGCCGCCGCCGTGAGGACCTTCCGCACCCCGCCGCGCTCGGTGTCCGTGACGAGCCCGAGGCCCGCGAGCTGGACGCCCGCCCGCTTCGACGCGTCGAACTCGACCGGCAGCGTGACGAAGTGGAAGAGGACCGCGAGCGCATAGAGCGCGATCGCGACCTGGATGAGGCCCAGCGCGTTGAACATGGCGCCGGCGATGAGGAGGAAGATCCACGTCGACGACGCGAACGCGACGGCGGGGAACATCACCGCGCGGATCTCCATCGGCTTGTAGGCCTTCGCGTGCTGGATCGCGTGGCCGACCTCGTGCGCGGCGACCGCGGCCGCCGCGATCGACCGGCCGGCGAACACCGGCTCGGAGAGGAAGACGCCGCGCGAGCGCGGGTCGTAGTGGTCGCTCAGCGGGCCGCCGGGCGACGGCTGCACGGGCACTCCGTGGAGCCCGTTCGAGTCGAGGATGCGACGCGCGACCTCCTCGCCGGTCATCCCGGCGCGGATGCCGATCTCGCTGTTCGTCGCGAACGTCTTCTTCAGCCACCACTGGGCCGCGAGCCCGAGCACGAGCACGGGCGCGACGAACGCGATGTAGAGAAGGATTCCGTCCATGAGACCGAGAGTAGGAGCGCTTCCTTTCGGCTCCCTAACGAGGCGGCCGGCGTCGGCTAGGTTCTTGCGCCATGTCCGCGCGTGCCGCCGAGTTCACGGGCTTCCCGAAGGAGGCGATCGCCTTCCTCCGGGACCTCGAGGCCAACAACGACCGCGACTGGTTCAAGGCCAACCGCGCTCGCTACGACGACCACCTCGTCGCGCCCGCGAACGCGCTCGCCCGGGACCTCGCCCACCTCGGCACCGGGAAGCTCTTCCGCCCCTGGAACGACACGCGCTTCCACATGAAGCCGCCGATCAAGGAGCACGTCGGCCTCGCGATCGGGATCGACGGCGCGATCGGCCATTACGTCGAGCTGAGCCTCGACGGCGTCTTCGTCGCCGCCGGCATGTACGCCCCGATGCCGGACCAGGTGGCGCGGCTGCGCGAGGCCGTCGCCGACGGCCGCAAGGCGGCGCCGCTGCGCAAGGCGATCGCGGGGGCGCAGGAGGCGGGCCTCGAGCTCGGCGAGCCCGACCTCAAGCGGATCCCCCGCGGCTACGACGCCGATCACCCGCGCGCCGACCTCCTGCGTCACAAGAAGCTCGTCCTGCACCGGCGCACGCCGGTCGGGGCGTGGGTGCACCGCCGCGAGTGCGGCGAGCGCGTCCGCGCGGACCTCGACGCGATGACCCCGGTCGTCGAGTGGCTGCGCCGGCACGTCGGCCCGAGCCGGCAGCAGCGCAAGCGGGCGGGGGAGTAGGCGTGGGGCGATCCGGCGACGCCGGGCGTCATCGGATCGGCGCACGGCCCGGCGCGCAGCGACGTGTGTCGTTCCAGCGACGCCGGGCGTCGCTGGAACGACACACGGCCGCGCGGCGGTGGTGCCGGTAGGTTCTCGCTCGCCATGCCCGACTGGACGAAGGCGAGCTTCTCGGAGATCCGCGATGTGAGCCCGGCGGACGTTCCGATCCAGTGGCGGTTCGCCCGCGACGCGCTCGGGTCGCCAGAGCTCGGCGTCAGCCGCTTCACGTACGAGCCGGGCGCGCGCATGCCCTGGGGCCACCGCCACCGTGAGCAGGAGGAGCTATACGTCGTCGTCGCGGGCTCGGGCCGCGCGAAGCTCGACGACGAGGTGATCGAGCTCGCGACCTGGGACGCGCTGCGCGTCGCTCCTGCGGTGATCCGGTCGTTCGAGGCCGGGCCGGAGGGACTCGACCTCATCTGCGTCGGCGGTCGCAAGCCCGAGGCCCCCGACGCCGAGAAGCACCCGGACTTCTGGGTGTGACACCGCTAGCTCACGGTGCGTCAGGGCACGCGCGCGGTGACCCTCGAGAACGTCACGATCAACCGCAGGCTCGGCACCGAGCAGAAGGGCCCAGGACCGATCCAGGACCTGCTCCTCTACGCCCGGTACCGCTCGACGAGCGGCGCGCGAGACCTCGTCGCGGTCGCGGCGCTCGACACGTCGGCCGTGAAGCTGCGCGACGCCGGCGGGTCGTTCGAGCTGACGGGGGTCGTCCTGCGACTCACGAAGGAGGCCTCGGACATCCTCGTCCGCGAGACCGGCATCGCCGTTCCCGCCGGCACGGTCCTCGGCGTGATGTCGCTCACCGGGCGCACGGAGTAGGCGGCGGGCGGAGTAGGCGGCGGGCGGAGTAGGCGGCGGGCGGAGTAGGCGGCGGGCGGACGTGGCCAGGAGGGCGCACCCCACGGGTGCACTCCACTGGCCACGTCCGCCGTGCTCAGGCCGACACGGCCGACGGCGCCATCCCCGCGGAGATGCCGCTCGCGAGCCAGCGGTCGAACCACTCGATCGCGTGCGCCATCGCCTCGCCGAGGCCCGGCTCCTCGTAGAGGCCGACCGTCCCGTACGGCATCGGCACGAGCTTCTTCGGCTCGCCGGCGCGGGCGAAGACCTCCTGGGCGTGGGCGAGCGGATGGTGCAGGTCGCGGTCGAGGTTCGTGACGATGCACATCGGCCGCGGCGAGATGAGGTCGATGGTGCGGTCGGGGAAGAACTCGGCGACCTTCTCGACGCTCTGCAGGGTGATGTCGGAGCGGTAGCCGGGGAGCTGCTCCTCGGCGGCGCGGACGAAGCCGATCGCGGGCTCGTCGCCCGGCATCGCCGACGGGCCGTCGGCGGGCAGGGCGGTGAGCGGGACGCGTCGCGGCGCCTCCCCGCGCGCGAGCCGGCGGCGCTCGTCGACGAGCATCTCCTGCATCTCGAGCCACTCGAACGGGTTGCGCAGCCACGTCGTCCAGCGGCGCCCGAACGCGGGGCTCTGCGCGACGACGCAGCGGATCCGCGGCTCGACCGCCGCGGCGCCGAGGACGACGCCGCCGCCGAAGCTCACGCCCCACGCGCCGATGTGACCGGGCTCGACGAGGTCGTCGCGCTGCTCGAGCCACGTCACCGCGTTGCGGAAGTCCTCCACCTGATCGAGCGGGAAGATCTGGGCGCGCGGCTCGCCGTCGCTCTCGCCGAAGGTCCGGTAGTCGATCGCCATGACGACGTAGCCCGCGTCGGCGAGGTGCTGGGCGTGCGGGACGAGCGCCGCCTTGACGACCCCGAAGCCGTGGCCCATGACGATCCCCGGGCGCCGTCCCGGGAAGCGATCGGGGTCCGGCCGGTAGAGGTCGGCGGCGCAGCGCACGCCGCACGAGTCGAACTCCACGGCCTCCATCTCGGTTCCGCTCACCGGGTGCCCCTCTCTTCGTGATCTCTTCCGGTGAGCCGATGGTGTCGGGACGGGGACCCTCCGTGCGGGAGGGGTGGTCGCGGCGCTGGAGATGCGCACAAGCCGCCCATCCGTCCTGACGAGACTCACGCCTGGCGTGAGTTTCGTCAGGAGGGGCGGGCGAGGCGGTCCGCGCGCTCGCGGAGCATCCGCGCCTCGGCGGCGTTGCGGACGAGCGACGCCGCGCGTTCGAGCTCGGTGCGGGCCTCCGGAACGCGACCGAGCTTCTCGAGCATGTGGGCGCGGACGCTCGGCAGCAGATGCGAATCGCGCAGGCGCGCGTCGTCCGCGAGCGCGTCGAGCACCACGAGCCCTGCCTCCGGCCCGTACGCCATGCCGACCGCGACGGCGCGGTTGAGCTCGACGACCGGGGACGGGGCGACCTGCGCGAGACCGTCGTAGAGCGCGGCGATGCGCGTCCAGTCGGTCGCCTCGGCGCTCGGCGCCGTCGCGTGACAGGCCGCGATGGCCGCCTGGAGGCCGTAGGGACCGAGGCCGGCCCCGAGCCGCTCGGCGCGCGCGAGCGCGGCGAGCCCGCGCCGGATGAGGAGCCGGTCCCAGCGGCGGCGGTCCTGGTCGAGGAGGAGCACCGGCTCGCCGTCGGGGCCGATGCGGGCGTGCGTCCGCGAGGCTTGCAGCTCGAGGAGCGCGGCGAGCCCGTGGACCTCCGGCTCCCCCGGGACGAGGCGGGCGAGGACGCGGGCGAGGCGGAGGGCGTCCTCGCAGAGCGCGGGGCGCATCCAGTCGTCGCCGCGGGTCGCGCTGTAGCCCTCGTTGAAGACGAGGTAGATGACCTCGAGGACCGAGGCGAGCCTCTCGTCGCGCTCGCCCGCGCCGGGCGTCTCGAACGGGACCCGGGCCTCGGTGAGCGTCCGCTTCGCCCGCGAGATCCGCTGGGCGACCGTCGCGGTCGGCACGAGGAGCGCTCGCGCGACCTCCTCGGTCGTGAGGCCGCCGACGAGACGCAGAGTGAGCGCGATCCGGCTCTCGGTCGGCAGGATCGGATGGCAGCAGAGGAAGACGAGGCGGAGCATGTCGTCGCCGACGTCCTCGTCGTCGACGGCCACGAGATCCGGGTCGGGGGCCGGTCCCTCGCGACGCAGCCCGTCGGCGATCTGGGTGTGCTTCTCCTCGGCCGTCGACCGCTGGCGCAGCGCGTCGATCGCCCGCCGCTTCGCCGTCGTCATGAGCCACGCGCCCGGGTTCTCGGGGACCCCGCTGCGCGGCCACGCCTCGAGCGCGGCCACGAGCGCGTCCTGCGCGAGGTCCTCGGCGAGCGCGACGTCGCGGACGATCCGCACCAGGCCCGCGACGAGGCGCGGCGACTCGATCCGCCAGATGGCGTCGATCGCACGGTGCGCGCTCGTCGCGGACATCGCGTGGCTCCGACGCGTCAGGTCGTGGGGCTGTCGAGCTTGGGATGCGTGCGCTCGGCCGCCTCCTGGACCTCGGCCGGCATGTCCTCGACCTCCCAGATCTCGCGCACCTCGATCGACGGTCCCTGGTCGATCGGGCAGCGGCGCGCCCACTCCGTCGCCTCGTCGAGGTCCTTCGCCTGGATGATCCAGTAGCCGCCGATGACCTCCTTGGCCTCGGTGAACGGCCCGTCGGTGACGACCTTCTCACCGCCGACGACGCTGACGCGGCGGCCCTCCTCGCCGGGGTGGAGCCCGTCGCCGGCGAGCATGACGCCCGCGTCGACCATCTCCTGGTTGAAGCGGCCCATCGCCTCGACGGCCTCGACGTCGGGGCCGGACGCGTAGTCCTCCGGCGTGATGTTGGGGAGCATGAAGAGCATGAAGCGGGGCATGAGGTGATCCTCTCTGTTCGTGGTCTCTGCAACCGACGACGAACGGGACGCCGCGGATTCGACGGCGGCCGCTGAATTGGCGCGCAGGCGCTCTCGCCAGCCTGACGAGACCCACGTCCAGCGTGAGTTTCGTCAGGAGGGTCGGGCTACGGCTTCAACCGCTTGCCCGTCCGGAACAGCCACGAGCTCCACACGACGCACACCGCGGTCATCACCGCGACGACGCCGAGCGCGAGGATCGGGTCGACCTCGCTCGTCCCGAGGAAGCCGTAGCGGACGGCGCTCACGAGGTAGAAGATCGGGTTGAAGTGGCTGATCTCCTCCCACGGCGACGGGAGGAGCGTGACCGAGTAGAAGACGCCGCCGAGGAAGGTGAGCGGGACGATGACGATGTTCTGGATGAACGCGGAGTGGTCCCAGGACTTCGCGTAGATGCCGGCGATGACGCCGAACTGCGCGAACAGCGTGAGCGCGAGGGCGAACGCCACGACGAGGACGAGCGGCTCGCGGACGGGGACGTCGACGATCGGCAGCGCGAGGAGGACGAGCCCGACGCCGATGAGGAGCGCGCGGACGACCCCGCCGACCGACAGGGCGAGGTTCACCTCCCACGGCTTCATCGGGGCCGAGAGCACGTCGTTGAGGTAGCGGTCGAACCGCGCTTGGAAGACCGTCGCGGAGTTGTTCGCGTAGGCAGCCTGGATCATCGCCATCACGATGAGGCCCGGGACGATGAACACCTCGTAGTCGACGTCGTCGAACCGCTCGATGCGGTCGCCGATCGACAGACCGAAGACGACGATGAAGAGGAACGAGGAGATGATCGGCGCGGCGACCGTCTGCGTCCACAGCTTGAGGACGCGGTGCACCTCGCGCGCCGACAGCGCGAGGAGTCCGCGGTGACGGGCGACGAGCTCGCTCATGCGGTCGTGCCCCGGCTGTCGGCGTCGGCGGGCTCGGTGGCCGCGCCCGCCGCGACGCGCGCTCCGCCCTCCCGCCCCAGGCCCATCGCGCGCACGTAGACGTCGGCGAGCGTGTCCGCGCCGTAGTGCTCGCGCAGACCCGCCGCCGTGTCCCGCGCAAGCAGCTGGCCGGAGCGGATGAGCGCGATCTCCTCGCACAGCTCCTCCGCCTCCTCGAGGTAGTGCGTCGTGAGGAGGATCGTCGTCCCCTCCGCGTGCAGACGGCGGATGTACTTCCACAGCTCGAGGCGCAGCTCGAAGTCGACGCCCGCCGTGGGCTCGTCGAGGATGCACAGGCGCGGCTCGTGCATGAGCGCCCGCGCGAGCAGCAGGCGCCGCCGCATGCCGCCCGAGAGCATCGGCGCGCGGACGTCGGCCTTCGCGCGGAGGTCGAAGACGTCCATCATCTCCGACGCGCGCCGGCGCGCGTCGCGGCGCGTCATCCCGAAGTAGCCCGCGTGGTAGACGAGCGTCTCCTCGACCGTGAGGAAGCGGTCGAGGTTGACGTCCTGCTCGGCGAGACCGACCTGGCGACGCGCCTCGTTCTCCCCGTGCGGGATGCCGAACACGCGGATCTCGCCCGCCGTCGGGCGGATGAGGTTGCAGACCGCGCTGATGAGCGTCGTCTTCCCCGCTCCGTTCGGGCCGAGGAGACCGAAGAACGCCCCGGCGGGGACGGCGAGGTCGAAGTCCTCGACGGCCGTGAAGCCGTCGTCGTAGGTCTTCGTGAGACCGCGGATCTCGAGTGCGTCTGACACCTCGGACACGCTAGCGGGCGGCAGATCTCGGCCCGGGACGCGCGACCCGCTAGACTTGGTCATCCGGGTCGGGCGTCCGCTCGACCGAAAGCAGTGCCCAGCGTTACCGCAGTCGTTGCCATCAGGCTCCCTCCGCGTCACGCAGCGCACATATCCCCCGGAGGGAAAGCAAGATGGCCACAGGCACCGTGAAGTGGTTCAGCGACGAGAAGGGCTTCGGCTTCATCACGCCCGATGACGCCGGCAAGGACCTCTTCGTCCATCACAGCGCGATCCAGATGAACGGCTTCAAGTCGCTCGCTGAGGGCGCGAAGGTGAGCTACGACGCCGAGCAGGGCCCCAAGGGCCCCGCCGCCGCCAACGTCCAGGCGCTCTAGCAGCACCTGACTCGCCGCATCGGGGGCGGTCCCGCGTGAGCGGGGCCGCCCCCGCGTTCGTTCGACGACCCGAAGGAGCCACCATGGCCTCCAGCAAGAAGAAGAAGACGACGATGGCGAAGCTCAACCGCGAGCAGAAGCTCCGCGAGCGCCGGCAGGACAAGGCCGCGCGCAAGGAGGCGCGCAAGGCGCAGGCGGCCGCCGAGGCCGCCGGCACGGCGGCTCCGGTCACCGGCGAGGACGCCGGGACCCTGCAGGACTGACGGCACGCCGGCCCCGCCGGCACCGTCGACGGTCGCACCCCATGCGGCGAGGTCTGCCGCTTGGGGTCTCGCGACGGGCACGACGTGCCCGCACCGGCCCCGGACGCGCACGTCCCCTGACGGGCGACCGGCTCGCCGGTCGGCTCGCCGCTCGCGGCGACCGCCGGAGCCGCTCAGAGCCGCCATCCGCCCGAGCACCGGGCCCCGTCACCCGTCCATGCCGCGCGGCGCCCGCCGACGAGGCGGCGGCTTCTCGAGGTTCTACAGTCCCGGCCGATGAGCGACCGAGGACGACGCACACGCGCACGCCTCGTCGAGATCGCCGAGCGCCGACTCGTCGCGGACGGCGGAGCGCTCGACGTCACCGCGGTCGCCGAGAGCGCCGGAATCTCCGTCGGCGGCCTCTACCACCACTTCCCCTCGAAGGAGGCGCTGCTCGAGGCGGTCGTCGAGGCGTTCTACGACCGGTACGGGGACGCCGTGATGGACCGCACCTTCGCCGAGCACGGGCCATGGCCGGCACGCGAGCGAGCGCGCTCCCACGCCGCGGTGCGCTTCCACTACGACGAGCCGCTGTCGCCCGTCCTCCTCGCGCGCAGCGCACGCGACGGGACCGTCGCGCGGGTCGACGCCGAGCGCCTCGCCCGGGTCGCGCGCGTCTCGGCGCGCAACCTGCGGCGCGCGCAGAAGGACGGCGACCTTCCGCCGGACCTCGACTGCGAGGTCGCGAGCGCGATGCTCATGGGCGGCACCCACCTCGTGCTCGCGACGGCGGTCGCCGCCGATCCGCGCCCCCCGCAGGACGACCTCGCCGAGACGCTGTGGACCCTCGTGGCCCGGATCGTGGGGATCGACCCGGCGGCCGCCGCCGGTTGACGCACCTAACCGAATGTGATTCGGTTAGGTGCGTCATCAACGTGAGGGGTGCGCGATGGTCACGCCGACGCTGCGGCAGCCGGGCAAGCTGCACGAGATCCGAGTCGCGGCACGCGTCGGCCTCGCCGCCCGCCGACGGCGGCGGGCCGCTCCGTCGCCCGCCCGCCGCGCCGACCTCGAGCGGCTCGCCGCCGCGCTGCCGGCCGACGCCGTCGCCGAGGCGCGCATCGTCGACGTGCCCGTCGACCGGCCTCCGTGGCACGCGTCCGGCGTGCGCGTCACGGCCGGCGACCGGGTGACGACGTTCGCGGTCGGCCGGACGCTGCTCGCCCGCGCGCTGGACCTCGGCTTCGACGCCGACTTCCAGATGTGGCTGCGCGTCGGCGGCGCGGCCCCGGTCTTCCGCGGCACGCGCGCCTCGCACTCCTTCGTCGCGGAGCGCGACGGCGAGGTCGAGGTCGCCAGCTACTTCCCCGGCGAGTGGGCCGACCCGAGCGGGCGCCTCGCGACCGACCCCGCCGACTACGGGAAGGCGAGCGGAGCGATGAGCGTCCTCGTCGTCCGCTGGGCCGGCGGCGTCGAGCCGGCGCGCACGCTGGACCCCGTCGACGATCCGTCCGGCCTCGTCGCCGGTGAGCTCGAGCGCCTCCGCGGTGCGCCGTCGCCGCCCGAGGGCTGGCGACACCTGTGGTTCCTCGGGCCGTCCGAGATCTACGACGGCTCGCACCCCGAGGGCATCGCCTGTCACACCCACGGCGACGTCGGGATCATCCAGCACGACGTCGACGTCCCGCTCACCGACGCGACGCGGCTCCGCTGGCGCTGGCGCGTGGACGAGCTGCCGTCCGCCCTGCCCGAGGACGTCCTGCCCGCGCACGACTACCTCAGCATCGCGCTCGAGTTCGAGAACGGCCAGGACCTCACGTGGCACTGGAGCTGCTCGCTCCCGGTCGGCCACGCCTACCGCTGCCCGATCCCGACGTGGACGCACCGCGAGACTCACGTCGTCGTGCGGTCGGGACACGGGGACCTCGGTCGCTGGCTGAGCGAAGACCGCCCCGTGCGCAGCGACTACGCCGCCGCCGTCGGCCCGCCGCCGGAGCGCGTCGTCGGGGTGTGGCTCATCGCGGTGAGCCTCTTCCAGCGCGGAACCGGTCGATGCGCGTTCGACGACATCGAGGTCGGAGCGGGCGATCAGGCGGTCGCGGTCCCGACGTAGGTCCGCCGGGCCGCGACGCGACCGGGACGTCCCCGCTGTCTCACGCGAGACCGGACGATGGAGCCAGTCGGGATCGAACCGACGACCTCCTGCTTGCAAAGCAGGCGCTCTCCCAGCTGAGCTATGGCCCCGGGAAGCCCATTGTAGGGCGACGCGCGTGCTCACCCACCCGCGAGAACTCGGATCGTGTCGCCGAGGAGCCGCTCCTGAGTTCTCGGCACGCCCGAGGCCTCGGCGCAGGAGCGCCGACAAAGGACGGGCGCCCGGCCGGTATGTGTGACCGGGCGCCTCGCGTCCTTCGCGGCCTGCGCCGTGTGGCGGGCACAGGCCCCCCGACGCACCGGCGGTTCCCCAACGACCGGTGCGGGAGATGCGTCCCTCCCATCATCGGCCCCGCAGCACGTGCTGACGAGGGCCGTGGACGCTCGTACGAGCGAGGGTCCTAGCGGCCGAGGCGGACCGCGCCGTCGGCGACGACGACGCAGGCGCCGCCGACGCGGACGCGGTCACCGGCGACGCGACACTCGAGCCTGCTGGGGCGCTCCATCTCGACGCCCTGCAGGACGTCGATCGCCTCGTCGCCGCGACGCGCGTGGAGATACGCCAGAAGCGGCCCGGCCGCCGAGCCGGTCGCCGGGTCCTCCGTGATCTCGCCGGGCTCCGTGAAGAAGCCGCGCGCGCGGACCGGATCGGCGCCGCTCCCGACGGCCGCGAGGTAGAGGACGACCGAGTCGTGCGCCGTGAGGAGGTCGCGCAGGGCCGTGAAGTCCCGAGGCGCGGCGCGCTCGAGGACCGCGGCATCGCGGACCGGGACGAGGAGGTGCGCGACCCCCGTCGAGACGACCTGCGGTGGGAGGTCGGGATGCGCGTCGGCCGCGTCGAGACCGGCGACGGCGAGAGCGGCGGCGGGGTCGACCTCCGCGCCGTGGACGGCCGGCTCCTGGAGCATCGAGGCCTGCGCGAGGTCGCCGTCGAGACGGACGTCGACCGGCTGGAGCCCGGCCGGGGTCTCCTGCACGAACGACGCCTCGCTCAGGCCACGCGCACGCGCGACCGCGACGGCGGTGCCGAGCGACGGGTGGCCGGCGAACGGCAGCTCCCCGCCCATGGTGAAGATGCGGTTGCGGTACGTCGCGCCGTCGCTGAGGGCCTCCTGCACGAACGTCGTCTCGCTGAGACGCGTCTCCCGGGCGAAGGCGAGCATCATCGCGTCGTCGAGGCCGTCCGCGTCGTGGACGACGGCGAGCGCGTTGCCGGCGAGCGGCGTCGGCGTGAAGACGTCGAGCCAGGTGAGGCGACGCTCGGTCACGCGGGACGTCGGCGCGCTCAGAAGTCGAAGTCGCGCGGCGGCTTCTGCTCGAACCAGAGCCGGTCGTGCTCCGGCGTCTCCTCGAGGAAGTCGGGCGTCTCCTCGAGGACGTCGTGCTCGCCCGGCTCATCGTCGGCGGGGACGACGTCGCGCGGCTCCGCGCGCGGCCGGTCGTCGAGATCCTCGAGGTCGTCGAGCGAGTAGGCGGCGGTCGGCTGGTCCACCCCGCGGGGAGGCGCCTCGGCGGACGGCGGCGGCTCGGGCGACGGCGCGTCGGCGCGCGGGGCGTCCCGCGGAGAGGGCGGCTCCGGCGGGGCCGCCGCCTCGGACGACGGCGAGGGGTCGACGACGCGGGTCGCGTCGGCCTCGTCCTCGTCCCAGCCGAGGTCGTCCTCGTCCGGCAGGTCGACCTCGTACTCGTACTCGTCGTCCGGCTCCCGGGCGACCGCCGGCTCCTCGTAGGGGAGCTCCGCCTCGTCGAGGTCGAGCGACGGCGCAGGCTCCTCGGTCGCCGCCGCCGCGGAGGCGCGGGCCTCCTCGCGGTAGGCCTCACGGTCGACGGGGCCGAGCGCCTCCTTCTCGAGCCGCGCGATCTCGCCGGGGTCCGCTCCCCGGCGGCGCTTCAGCTCGAGGTGCTCGCGGATCGCTTCGTCGAGCAGTCCCATACCCCGCCCAGCCTAGCGTCCCTGGTGGACCACCGCGAAGGCGCGGCCCCCTCAGCCGACCGGGGCCGCCCTGACGGTGCGGTTCTTCCCCGCCCGCTTCGCCGCGTAGAGCGCGTCGTCGGCGGCCGCGACGAGGCCCCGTTCGTCGCTCGCGCTCGACGGCATCTCGGCCGCGCCGAGGCTCGCCGTGACGCGGAGGACCTCGCCGTCGTCGAGGGGCACCTCGATGCTCTCGATGCCCTCACGGACGCGCTCGGCGAGGTTGTACGCGCCCTCGAGATCGGTCTGCGGGAGGACGACCGCCAGCTCCTCGCCGCCGAAGCGGGCCGGCTCGTCGATCTCGCGGGAGGTCTCGCGCAGGACGCGGGAGACCTCGCGCAGGACGACGTCCCCGACCTGGTGCCCGTGCGTGTCGTTGACGCGCTTGAAGTCGTCGATGTCGAGCATGACGAGGCCGAGGGGCTGGCCGAACCGCCGCGACCGCTCCACCTCGCTCCCGAGCGTCTCCTGGAAGCGGCGCCGGTTCGACAGCCCCGTGAGCTCGTCGGTCGTCGCCTGGCGCTCGACGGTGTGATGGAGGTCGACGTTCTCGAGGGAGACCGAGGCCTGCCCGCCCAGGTAGTGGAAGAGGTCCCGGTCGGAGTCGGTGAAGGGGACGCCGTGCCGGGCGACCGCGACGATCCCGATGACGCTGCGGGGGATATCGGGCGCTCCGTCGGTCCCGCTCCGCAGCGGGAAGGCGAGCGCATGCGCGTCGCCGACGCTCACCGCCGTCGGGGCGCTCGTCGAGACCGCCTCCCCCTCGGCCGCGTGGATGACGGCCTCCAGCCCGGCGGGGTCGCCGTCGACCGCGACCTGGGCGAAGGGCCCGCTGCCGTCCTCGCGCAGGGTCGCCCGGCTCGCGCCCGCCCCGCCGGCGACCCCCTGCACCGCGGTGCGCACGACGATCTCGAGCAGCCCGACCCGGTCGAGGTTGGACGCGGCGGTGTCGCCGATCGTCCGCATCGCGTCGGCGAGACGCCGCTGCTGCGCCTCGAGCGCCGAGATCTGGGCCTGCAGCTGGGCGCTCATGTTGTTGAACTCGACGCCGAGGGCGGCGAACTCGTCGCGCCCGCCGGTCGGCACGACCGTCGCGAAGTCGCCCCGGCCGATCCGGCGCGCCGCCTCGAGGAACTCCTCGATCTGCCGCTGGAGCGCGCGGGCGACGACGATCGCGCAGAGGAACGCGAGCACGAAGAAGCCGCCGAGGAGGGCGAGGGCGAAGCCGCGCGAGGACTCCTGCTCGGCCTCGGTGAGCTGCTCGTCGGCGAGGACGGTCACCTGCGTGCGGTCGGGGCCGAACGAGGCCGCGGTGAAGCTCGCCGCGCGGTACTCGGCGCCGCCGACGTCCACGACGCCGGGATCCTCGGGAAGGGGCTCGGCGGGCGGCTCCTCGAGCGTCGTCACCGGCTCGCCGCGCTCGCGCGTGATGACGAGCTCGAGATCGGTCGCGTCGCTCACGAGCGAGGCGTACGAGCGCGGACCGGTCGTGGAGACGAGCAGGAGGCCGAACGAGTCGCCGCCCTCGCCGACGAGGTCGCGCCGGGCGGGGAAGACGGCGTCGGTCGCGCCGACGTCGACGAAGGTCGCCGGCCCGCGCCGGATGACGAGGCGCTTGAGGTCGAGCTCGTCGATGAGCTCCTCGGCACGGGCCCTCGCGGCGTTCGGGTCGTCGGCGCGCAGCGCGGTCGCGAGCTCGACGTCCTTGCCGACCTCGACCGCCGCCTCGTCGGCGTCCGCGCGCGCCCGCTCGAAGAGGTTGATCGCGGCCTCCTGG
This sequence comes from Paraconexibacter sp., assembly GCF_059438195.1. Lineage (NCBI taxonomy): Bacteria > Bacillati > Actinomycetota > Thermoleophilia > Solirubrobacterales > Paraconexibacteraceae > Paraconexibacter > Paraconexibacter sp. The sequence goes on along the minus strand of NZ_JBLKKY010000044.1, from coordinate 5,118 downwards.
CGGGCGGCGATCCGCGCGTCGGCCTTCGCCGACTCGTTGTCGTCGAGGAGCCGGACGACGATGACGCTCAGCGAGGCCATCGGGACGATGACGATCGCGACGAAGAAGAAGGTGAGCCGCCCGCGGAAGCTGCGCAGGAAGCTCATGTCGGGTCGCGCTCGTCCATGTGGATCTCGGCAGAGGGTACCCGCGTCAGGCGTCGCGTCCCACCGCCGAGGAGAGGACCTCGGCGATGATCGCGGCCTGCCGCCGGACGTCGTGCGGCTCCGCCGCGGCACGGGCGGCGGGGTTCGGGGACGGGAGCGAGGCCGCGTGGCGCAGCCCGCGAGCGATGTCGCCGACGTCGAGGGGGTCGACGATCGCGCCCGCCTGCGGCGTGACGAACTCCGGCGGGCCGCCCTCGCTCGTCGCGACGACCGAGCGGCCGCAGGAGAGCGCCTCGAGCGCCGCCTGGCCGAACGGCTCGCGCAGCGAGGGCTGGCAGACGACGTCGGCCGCGGCGATCCAGCGCGGCACCTCGTCGTGGGCGACGCGGCCGGCGACGCGCACACCCGGCCGGCCCTCGAGCTCGCCGCGGAGCGGGCCGTCCCCGAGGAAGACGAGCGACCCCGGCGCGGCGGGCGTGTCGGTGACCTGCGCGAAGGCCTCGGCGAGACGGAGGACGTTCTTGCGCTCGATGAGGCTCCCGATCGCGAGGAAGCGGGTCCCGCCGCCGGCGTCGTCCCACCCGACGGCCGAGCGCGCCGCCGCGGGGTCGGCCGGGGCGAAGCGCTCCATGTCGACGCCGCAGTCGGCGACCGTGACCTTCGCCGCGGCGGCCGGGACGACCTCGGTGAGGCGGTCGGCGAGCCAGCGGGAGTTGGAGATCACCGCGGCGGCGCGGGCGACGACGGCGCGGGTCGCGAGCCGCACGGGCGCGAGGCGGCGCGCGTTCTCGACGTCGGTCCCGTGCGCCATGACGACGAGCGGCGCGCGGGCCGCGGCGGCAGCGAGGGCGCCTGCGATCCCCGCGGGCACGAGGAAGTGCGCGAAGACGACGTCGGGCCGGGTGCGGCGCGCGACGGCGACCGCCTCGCGGACGAGCCGGATGTGCCGGGCCTTGCCGCCGGACCGGCTGTCGAGCACGGCGCGCTCGACCGTGTGACCCGCGCGCTCGTGCTCGCGCGCGACCTGGGCGACGAAGACCCCGAGGTCCGGGTCCGAGGGGCCCGGCCACATCTGGGAGACGACGAGGATGCGGAGCGGCGCAGCGACGGGCGGACGGTAGCGCCTCACCGTCACGGCGGGGCGGCGCCCGCCGAGACGCCGAAGGCGAGGAAGAGCCGGCTCAGCTCGTCGATGACCTCCTCGAGCGTCACGTCGAGCTCGCCGTCGATCCACTCGATCATCACGCGCTCGATGGCGCCGACGAGCGCGAGCGCCGCGAGGCGGACGAGCGGCTCGCGCGTGCTCGCCGGGAGATGCGGCCGGGCGGTCGCGGCGACGAGGTCGGCGAAGCGCCGGAGCGTCGCGCGCATGTGCTCCTCGGCACCGGGCCCCACGGCGGCGGTCTCGAGGAAGACGACGCGGGCCTTGCGCGGGTCGGCGGCGAGCGCGCGGACGAAGGCGCCGATCGCCGCGCGGACCTGGGCGCCGGGGTCGGCGCCCGCCGCGGCGACGGCGTCGGCGACGAGCGTGAAGAGCCGGTCCGTGACGCGGTCGAAGGTCGCCGCGAAGAGCACGGTGGCGTCGTCGAAGGACTCGTAGAAGTAGCGGTCGGTGAGCCCCGCCTCGCGGCACACCGCCTTGACGCCGGTCGTCGCGAAGCCCTGCGTCCCGTAGAGCTCGAGGGCGGCGTGGAGGAGCTTCTCCCGCCGCGCGGCGACGCGATCCGCGGCGCTCACGCCGCCGTACGCGCGGGCCGGGCGGCTGTGGGCGGGGGATGCCATCGACGCGCATGTTGACGACGGCGGTCGTCAGATGCAATGGTTCTGAAGACAGCCGTCGTCAGACAGGGGCAGGGACATGGGAGAGCCGCAGGAGGATCGTCGCTTCGCCGACGGGTCGATGACCCGTCGCACGTTCGTCGCCGGGGGTGCCTCGGCGGGCGCCGCGGCGGCGCTGCTCGGCCCCGGCCAAGCCCTCGCCGGCCGGCGCCGCCGGACGCCGCGCCTGCGCCCGCAGGTCGCCGTCCTCGGCGGCGGCATGGCCGGCCTCACCGCCGCGCACGAGCTCGTCGAGCGCGGGTTCCAGGTGACGGTGTTCGAGCGCAACGCCCTCGGCGGCAAGGCGCGCAGCATCCCGGTCGCCGGCACGGCGGCGGGCGGCCGCCGCGACCTGCCGGGCGAGCACGGCTTCCGCTTCTTCCCGGGCTTCTACCACCACGTCCCCGACTCGATGCGGCGCATCCCGGTCGACGGCAACGAGAACGGCGTGTTCGACAACCTCGTCGACGCCCCCGGGACGCGGATGTCGCGCATGGGCCGCAGCGATCTCATCCTGCCCGCCGGGTTCGAGCCGGAGGCCCCGAAGGTCCTCACCCCCGAGAACCTGCAGGAGAGCCTCATCGCCGGTCTCGAGCTCGGGGCGCGCGTCCCCCCGCAGGAGCTGGCGTTCTTCATGAGCCGGCTCCTCGTCTTCCTCACGAGCTCGGACGAGCGCCGCTACGGCCAGTGGGAGAACGTCACCTGGGCGGACTTCGTCGAGGCCGAGGGCAAGTCCGAGGAGTACCAGCGGATGCTCGTCGGCGGTCTCACCCGCACGCTCGTCGCCGCGAAGGAGAACCTCGCGAGCACGCGCACGATCGGCAACATGGCCGAGGCCTTCGTCTACACCATCATGGGCCGCGGCAACGACGGCGCGCTCGACCGCGTGCTCGACGCGCCGACGAACGAAGCGTGGATCGACCCGTGGGTCGTCCATCTCGAGAAGCAGGGCGTGCGCTTCGAGACCGGCATGACGGTCACCTCGCTGAAGGCGCGCGGCGGGAGGATCGAGGCGGCGAGCGTCCGTGACCGCAAGGGCGTCCGCCATCGCGTCGAGGCCGACTGGTTCGTCTGCGCGGTGCCGGCCGAGCGGGCGCGCAGGCTCTGGAACCGCAACGTCCTCGCGCTCGATCCGAAGCTCGAGCTCATGCACGAGCTCATCACCGACTGGATGGTCGGCCTCCAGTACTTCCTCACCGAGCCGCTCGACCTCGTGCCCGGCCACCTCGCGTTCATCGACTCGCCGTGGGCCCTCACCGGTCTCACGCAGCAGCAGTTCTGGAAGGAGCGGGACTTCCGCCGCGACTACGGCGACGGCTCCGTCGTCGACTGCCTCTCGGTCGACATCTCGGACTGGGACACCCCCGGCCTCGTCGTGAAGAAGACGGCGAAGGAGTGCACGGCGCAGGAGATCGAGCGCGAGGTGTGGGCGCAGCTCCAGGCGCACCTCAACGACCGCGGGGCGCGCGACCTCCCCGACGGCGTCGTCCACTCGTGGTTCCTCGACCCCGGCGTGAAGTGGGTCCCGAGCCGCGGCCACAACCGCAACGACACGCCGCTGCTCGTCAACACGGTGGGCAGCTGGGAGAAGCGCCCGACGGCCCGCACCGAGATCCCGAACCTCTTCCTCGCCGGCGACTACGTGCGCAACGACATCGACCTCGCGACGATGGAGGGCGCCAACGAGTCCGCGCGCGAGGCGGTCGAGGCCCTGCTCGACGCCGCGGGCTCGAAGGCCGAGGCGCCGAAGCGCTTCAAGCTCTACGACCCGCCGGAGTTCGAGGAGCTGAAGAAGGCCGACCGGCGCCGCTACCGCGAGGGGAAGCCGAACCTCTTCGACTCACCCCAACCCTCCTGACGAAACTCACGCGGAGCGTGAGTTTCGTCAGGGTGGTGCGACGCGCCGGGGCGCACCACCGCCCTGGGGTGGTACAACTCAGTGTCCCGAGGGGCTATAGCTCAGTTGGGAGAGCGCCTGGATCGCACCCAGGAGGTCGCCGGTTCGAGTCCGGCTAGCTCCATCCCTCGGAGTCCGGTCAGCAGTCGTACGCCGCGACCGGCTCGGCCCTCAGCGGCGGCTCCTGGAGCCCGAGGTCCCTCGCGATCGCCGGGATCGCCGGATCCGCGAGGAAGCCCTCGTAGTCCTCCTGCGCCCAGTCGAAGGCCACCCACACGCGACCCGGATCCTCGGGGTCGCGGAAGATCTCGGCGCCCTTGCACCCGTGCTCCCTCCGCTTCTCCGCGCCCCTCGTCGCGAAGGTCTCCAGGAACCGGTCGAAGTCGGCGATCTTGGCGACGGTGACGATCATGGCCTCCTCCTGGATCGCTCCCCCCGACGGGTCGAGATCACGGTGCCGCTCCGAGGACCCTCCACGCGCGGGCGGTGAGCCGGAAGGGCTCCTCGCCGACGGCGAGACGGCGACGGTGCTCGTCCCGCAGTCGTGCGCGAGCATCCTGCGGCAGCGAGGCGGCGTAGGCGGTCGAAGGACCCGAGCCGTTCTCGAGCGACCGCCACAGATCGTCGAAGCCGGCGTACGCCGCGTCGACGACGACCGCGGAGACGGCGACGTCGCGGAGGCCCGCGTCGTGCCACAGGCCCTCCAGCTCCCCGGACGTGCAGTACGGCATCGAGCGACCCTCGTCGCGGTCGGCCGCCCCGGGGTCGAGGCTCACGGCGGCGTCCCAGAAGCGACGGAGGATCGTCATCTCGCCCGCGTAGTCCCACACCACGGCCGCCACCACGCCGCCGGGCCGCGTCACCCGCCGCATCTCACGCACCCCCGCCGGCGGGTCGGCCATGAAGTTGACGGCCAGCTGCGCGAGCGTCATGTCGAACGTGCCGTCGGCGAAGGGAAGCGCCTCGGCCGCCCCGACCCGCACGTCGACGCCGGGGAGGCGTCGTGCGCACGCCTCGACGAACGGCTCCGAGGGGTCGACCGCGCTGACGTGGTCGGGGCCGAGCGCCTCGGAGAGCGCCGAGGTGAGCGCGCCCGGACCACAGCCGACATCGAGTGCTCGCCGGCCCGCGGCGACGCCCGTCGCCTCGAGGAGCGCCTGGGCGAGCGCGGGTCCGTAGCGGCCGATGTGCCGATCGTAGGCTCGACGACCAGACGCCGGGCATCCGCAAGTATCCCACGATCCGCGGCGGCAGCTT
>NZ_JBLKKY010000043.1:0-39529 GCF_059438195.1 Paraconexibacter sp. | reverse complement strand
GCGCCGCGCCCGCCGAGGCGCCGGCGCCCCAGGCGCCGCCGGCACCCGCGCACGCGGGCGAGCCCGCGCCCGCTCCCGAGCGGTCGACGGCCGACCGCCAGGCGGCGATGCGGCGCACGATCGGCGAGCTGATGGCGCGGTCGGCCCGGGAGATCCCCGCCTACCACCTGCGCACGGAGATCGACATGTCCGCTGCGCTCGACTGGCTCGCGGACCGCAACGCGCCCCTCCCGCCCGCACAGCGCGCGATCCCGGCCGCGGTCCTCCTCGCCGCGACCGCCCGCGCGGTCCACGCGGTCCCCCAGCTCAACGGGTTCTTCGCCGACGGCGCGCCGCAGGTCGCCGAGCACGTCCATCTCGGCGTCGCGCTCGCGCTCCGCGGCGGCGGCCTCGTCGCGCCCGCGATCCACGACGCCGACGGGCTCTCGCTCGGCGAGCTCATGGACGCGCTGCGCGACCTCGCGGCGCGGGCACGCGCGGGCACGCTCCGGGGAGCCGAGATGCGCGACCCGACTCTCACGGTGACGAACCTCGGGGACCGCGGCGCCGACGAGGTGCACGGCGTCATCGCTCCGCCCCAGGTCGCGCTCGTCGGCTTCGGGGCCGTCCGGGAGCGGCCGTGGGCCTCCGGAGGGATGGTCGGCGCGAGGCCGACCGTCGTCGCGACCCTCGCCGCCGACCATCGCGCGACCGACGGGCTCGACGGGAGCCGCTTCCTCGCCGAGATCGATCGCATCCTCCAGACCCCCACGGAGCTCTCATGACGACCACCGCCGACACCCGCAGCGCCGTCCTCGCCGTCCTCGCCGAGATCGCCCCCGAAGCCGATCTCAGCGGCCTCCCCGACGACGTCGACCTCCGCGACGAGCTCGACCTCGACAGCCTCGACGTCCAGAACCTCGTCGCCGGGATCCACGAGCGCCTCGGCGTCGACGTCCCCGAGCGCGACTACGGGAAGCTCACGACGCTCGCCGCGACCTCCGAGTACCTCGCCGCCAGGACGGGCTGACGCCCGCCGAGGTCAGCCGGCGCCGCCGGCCGGCCGCGCGGGCGGGTCGCCCAGCCAGTCCGCGACGAGCCCGCCGACGAGGTCGGGCGCCTCGAGGTGGAGGAAGTGCCCGATCCCGGGAAGGCGGCGGCGCTCGCTGCCCGGCGCGAGAGCGGCGTCGTCGGAGACGGCGGCGTCGATGCACCCGTCCTGATCGCCGTAGAGGAAGAGCACCGGCTGGTCGCCGACGGCGCGGAACAGCGTCCACGCCGGCCGCGGAGCGAGCGCCGTGCGGTAGTAGCGCAGGGCGGCGCGGCGGCGGGAGACCCCGTCGAGGGCGGCGCGGACGTGCGCGATGTCCTCGGTCGCGTCGTAGCCGGGCGACCACGTGCGCCAGAGGAGGTCGACGACCTGCTCGAAGGCGCGGTCGGAGACGCCGGGGACCTGGTTGAAGAGCAGGTACCAGCTCTTGCGGAGCTGGCGGAGGCCGACGCCCGGCCGCGGGGCTCGCGGCGCCCACGGGCGCAGGAGCGCGGAGGCGGGCGGGACGGCGAGCGTCGCGACGCGGCCGAAGAGCCCGGGATGGGTGCCCGTGAGGGCATGGGTCGCGACCGCGCCCCAGTCGTGGCCCACGAGCGCCGAGTGCTCGTCGCCGCCGAGCGCGGTGTGGAGCGCGACGATGTCCGCCGTCTGCGAGGGCACCGAGTAGTCGTCGTCCGGCGCGAGGTCGGTCGGGCCGTACCCGCGCGTGAAGGGCGCGACGACACGCCACCCCCGGTCGGCGAGGAGGGGGCCGAGGTGACGCCAGGTCCACGCCGTGTCGGGATAGCCGTGGACGAGGAGGGCGAGCGGTGCGTCGTCCTCTCCCCAGGTGAGTGCGCGGAACCTCAGGCCGTTCGCCTCGACGGTGATGTCGCGTGGCGTGGTCGCGGGGGCAGCGGTCGTCGTCTCGGTCACCTCGCCGACCCTAATGCCGCGCGGGGGTGCATGGGTAGCCTGCCCGCATCTCCGAGACCGCCGAGACGACCGTGTGGATCCTCGCGTCCGGGCTCGCGACGGGCCTCGGGGCGATCCCGATCCTCCTCCTGCGTCGCCCGGGGGAGCGCCTCCTCGACGCGCTCCTCGGCTTCACGGCCGGCGTCATGCTCGCGGCGACCGCGTTCAGCCTCCTCGTCCCCGCGCTCGATCGCGGCACGATCACCGAGATCGTCGTCGGCCTGCTCCTCGGCGGCGCGGTGATGGTCGTCCTCGACGAGACGGTCCCCCACATCCACACGCGGTTCGAGGAGAGCGGGCACCTCTCGGACGACCAGCTCGACGCCCGCTCCCGCGCGACGCTGCTCCTGTCGGCGCTCGTCATCCACAACGTGCCCGAGGGGATGGCGGTCGGGGTCGCCTTCGCCGCCGGCGGTCCCGAGCTGGGGGCTCCCCTCGCCCTCGCGATCGGCATCCAGAACATCCCCGAGGGCTTCGCGGCGGCCGCGCCGCTCGTGCCCGCGGGCGTGAGCCGGCGCAAGGCGGCCGGGGTCGCCGCGATGACCGGCTGGGCCGAGCCGCCCGCGGCCGCCGCGGCGATCGCGGGCTTCGCGCTCGTGGAGGCGCTGCTCCCCGTCGGCCTCGCGTTCGCGGCGGGCGCGATGCTCTACGTCGTCGCCGACGAGCTCATTCCGGAGAGTCACGGGCACGGCCACGAGCGGATCGCGACGGTCGGGCTCATGATCGGCTTCGCGCTCATGCTCACGCTCGACAACGCCTTCGGCTGAGCCGCTCGAAGAACGCGAGATGCAGGAAGGCGCGCTCGGAGGTCACCGAGCTGCCTCTCGCGGCGCACGGCGCAGTGCGTAGACTCGACACCGAGTCGAACGAGGGAGGAGACCCGCGATGACGACGACGGTCCATCGGCAGTGCACGCTCTGCGAGGCCCACTGCGGCATCAAGGTCGAGGTGGAGGGCCGCAAGGTCCTGCGGATCACCGGCGACCCGGACGACACGCTCTCCAAGGGCTACATCTGCCCGAAGGCGGCGGCGCTCCAGGATCTCTACGAGGATCCCGACCGGCTCCGGCGCCCCGTGAAGCGCGTCGGGGACCGCTTCGTCGAGATCGGCTGGGACGAGGCGATCGCGTTCGCGGCCGACGGCCTGCGCCGCATCCGCGAGCGCGACGGGCGCAACGCCGTCGCGACCTATCTCGGCAACCCGGGCGCGCACTCCTCGGCGGTCGTGCCCTCGTTCCTCATCCGCGCGATGCTGCGCAGCGAGAACAACTACTCGGCGACGTCGACCGACCAGCTGCCGCAGCACCGCAGCTCGCACGAGATGTTCGGGACCCTCGCGCTGCTCCCGATCCCGGACATCGACCGGACCGACCACATGCTCGTCCTCGGCGCGAACCCGGCGGTGTCGAACGGCTCGATCATGACCGCCCCGGGGGCGCGGCACCGGCTCAAGGCGATCACCGCCCGCGGCGGCCGCGTCGTCGTCGTCGACCCGCGCCGCACCGAGACGGTCGCCCACGCCTCGGAGCACGTCTCCGTGCAGCCCGGCGGCGACCCGTTCCTGCTCCTCGGCATGCTCCACACCCTCTTCGCCGAGGGGCTCGTCAACCGGCAGGCGATCGCCGGCACCGTCGACGGCCTCGACGGCCTCGAGAAGGTCGTCGCGCCGTGGACGCCGGAGCGGGCTGCCCCGCACGCGGGCGTCGACGCCGAGACCATCGCACGGCTCGCACGCGACTTCGCGGCAGCGCCGACCGCCGTCGCCTACGGCCGCGTCGGCGTGTGCCAGCAGCGGTCGGGCACCGTGACGCACTGGCTCATCAACGCGCTCAACGCCGTCACCGGCAACGTCGACCGTCCCGGCGGGGCGATGCTGCCCACGCCCGCGATCGACGCCTTCGGCTCGCTCAGCATGCTGCCCGTGACGCGCAAGTGGGGGCACCGCCACCAGCGCGTGAGCGGCCTTCCCGGGTACGCCGACGAGCTGCCCGTCGCCGGCCTCGCCGACGAGATCCTCACGCCCGGGCAGGGACAGGTGCGCGGCATGATCTCCTACGCCGGCAACCCGGTCCTCTCGACGCCGAACGGCGCGCGCCTCGACGAGGCCCTCGCGTCGCTCGAGCACTTCGTCGCCGTCGACATGTACGTCACCGAGACGACGCGGCACGCCCACGTCATCCTGCCGCCGGTCGCCCACCTCGAGCGATCCGACGTCGACATCCTGTTCCCCGGGGTCTCGGTGCGCAACCACATGCGCTACAACCCCGCCGCGGTGCCGGCGGAGGCCGGCACGAAGACCGACTGGGAGATCCTCTGGGCGGTCGCCGGGCGGCTCGGGGGCGAGAGCCTCGCGGGTCGCGCGCAGGACGCCGTCGTCCGCCTCCTCGGCGCCGTCTCGACTCCCGAGCGCCTCGCCGACATCGCGCTGCGCACCGGCCCGTACGGGATGCTCAAGAGGGGCCTGCGCAACGGGCTGACGATGGCGAAGGTGAAGGACTCCGTCCACGGGATCGATCTCGGCCCGCTCCAGCCCGGCCTGCGGAAGATGATCCGCACTCCCGGCAAGCGCATCCGCCTCGTGACCGCCCCGCTCCTCGACGAGGCGTCGCACCTCGAGGAGCTCGCCGCCGAGCGGGAGGCCGCCGCGGCGGAGGGCTTCGACCTCACGCTCATCGGCCGGCGCCAGCTGCGGTCGAACAACTCGTGGATGCACAACAGCGCCCGCCTCATGAAGGGCGCGGACCGCTGCACGGCGCTCCTCCACCCCGACGACGCCGCGGCGCGGGGACTCTCCGACGGCGACCGGGTGCGCGTCACCTCCGCAGTGGGCGCGATCGAGGTGCCGGTCGAGGTGAGCGACGAGATGCGGCCGGGCGTCGTCTCGGTCCCCCACGGCTTCGGCCACACCCGCCCGGGCGTCGGCTGGCAGCGCGCGGCCGCGAAGGCGGGCGCGAGCATGAACGACATCACCGACCCGGCCGTCGTCGACCGGCTCACCGGCAGCGCGGCGTTCAACGCGGTCCCGGTGCGCGTCGAGGCGGTCGGCGCCGCGACGGCGCCCGACGAGGAGCGCGCGGCCGACGTCGCCGCCTGAGCGGCTCAGGACGCGCGCGCCGGGGAGTCCCGGCAGGGCGCGGGCGGAGCCCCGATGCGGATCCGCCCGCGCTCGACGAGCGCGTCGAAGTCGTCGGCCGTGAACCCGCCGCGGGGCGAGCCCACGGCGTCCTCGTGGTCGCTCACGCGGAAGCCGAGCGAGCGCAGCTCGGCGGACAGCGCCCGCTTGCGTCTCGCGTCGGTCGCCACCTGCTTCTCGGCGAGCAGCTCGCGGACCCGCGTCGCGACCTCGGGAGCGAGCCAGGTCGCGTCCGCCTCGGCCTGCGCCGCGCGAGCCCGCCAGTAGACCTCGAGCCGCCGGGCGAGCGCCTTCGGGGTCTCCGCGTAGAGGCGCATGCCGAGCGGCACGGACCGCAGGCGCAGCTCGTCGGCCCGGTGACGCACCGCGGCGACGAGCTGCTCGGCGTGCGCGGGCTCGATGACGTCGGAGTGCTCCTCGATCGCTCGCGCGAGGACGGCGAGGTCGTTGTGGTCACCGAGGACGTCGCTCAGCTCGTCGGCCTCGTCGCCCATGCCGCCGAGCATGCGAGGCGCGACGGGCTCGAGGATGCGCAGCGAGTACCAGAGGTCCTTCACGCGCTTGCGCCACTCGTGCCACGCCTCGTCGCCGGCGCCCTGCGCGAGCGCGGCGTCGCGCGCCTCGCACCCGCGGTCGAGGATGCGCCGCAGTCCCTTGGCGACGTGGCGGAAGCCCTGCTCGTCGAGCGGCCACTCCGGCGCGCGCCCGCGGACGGCCTCGAGCGCGCGGACCACGTCACCCGCCCCGCCGTCGTCGTCGTGGACCTCGGCGTGGACCCGCTCCCGGCGCTCCTCGAGCGCCGACCGCAGCGCCGCGACGCCCTCGCGTGGCACGGGGAGGCGGTCGTCGTCGGCGACCTTCTCGAGGGTCTCGAGGAGGACCTGCGCGTCACGGGCGCCGGAGAGCCGGCGTCCCGCGTCCCGGAGCGCGGCGTTCTCCTCGGCGCGCACGTCCTTCCCGATGTCGTGGCGCGCGAGCCGCAGCGCGGAGCGCGCCTTCTTCAGGCTCTTGCGCGCCTCGTGGACCGCCTCGTCACGGTCCTCCTCGCCGCCGCCCTGCAGCTGCTCGATCGCGTCGTCGACCTGCTCGACGACGATCCGACGGACGGCGTCGGCCATCCCCTCGGCGTCCCGGACCTTGTAGCCCATGCTCGTCAGCCCTCCGGCCGGGGACGCCCGTCGCAGGCGAGCGCCCGGTTCTTGTAGCGGGGGTCGTCGGTGACCTCGCGCCCCAGCCACGCGGGCGGCCGGAACGCCTCGGCGGCGTCCTCGTCGGGGAACTCGACCTCGGCGACGACCAGCCCGCCGAGCGCGCCGGCGAACTCGTCGATCTCGAAGGCGTGCCCGTCGGCGCGCAGCACGCGCCGCGTCTTCTCGACGCGACGACCCTCCGTGAGGGCCCAGAGCCGCTCGGCCCGTTCCGCGTCGACCGTGATCTCCTCCTCGACGCGGACGCGGCCGCCGCCGCTCTTGATCGTCAGCGTCGCCTCGCCGCGACGGAGACGCACGCGGACCTCGACGGCGCCGTCGAGAGCGAGGTACCCCTGGCGGATCTCGTCCTCGCTCTCCCAGCGGACGTCCTCGGGGACCGTCTCGACGAGGAACTTGCGCTCGACCTCTCGTCCGTCGCTCACGGCGGGGAGTCTCCCCGCTCACGCGGCCGGCGCAACCTGAGAGCAGGTCGCGCGTCGCGGCCCTCGCCGCAGCCGGACCCCAGCGCGGGACGTGCCAGAGGCACGTCCCGCACTCGTCCGGTCCCGCGCAGCGCGCGGGGGTATCGCTACGCCTCGTCGGGGCGCTTCACCTCGCCGCGCCAGCCGCCGCTCTCGCGGCCGCGCTCCTCGACGAGCTCCTTGAAGCGCTCGAGGTTGCCTTCGACGCGGCGGTCGGGGGCGCCGAGCGCATCGCCGATGCGCTCCTTCACGCCTTCGGGGACGAAGTCCATCTGCACCATCACGCGCGTCTTCTCCTCGTCGAGGCGGTGGAAGGTGACGACGCCGGCGTGATCCTCGCCCTCCGTGTTGCGCCACGCGACGCGCTCGTCGGGCTTCTGCTCGGTGATCTCCGAGTCCCACTCGTGCCGCGACCCGCCGAACTTCGCGACCCAGTGCAGGTGCGTGTCGTCGACCTGGCGGACCTCCTCCACGTCGTCCATGAACCGCGGGAACTCCTCGAACTGGGTCCACTGGTTGTAGACGGTGCGCAGCGGGGCGTTGACCTCGATCGACTTCTCGACGGTCGACATGCAATTCCTCCTCGGGTGGGGAACGGGGATACGTGCCGTTATCCGTCGCCGGGCTGCGAGACACCTCGCCGCAGACGCCGGTGCGCCAGGCCCGCGCGGCAGCGTGCGGCGAACCGGCGACGCGTGGCGTCGCCAGAGCGCGCCACGTCGAGCCGCGGCACGACGTCAGGCGAACCGGCGACGCATGGCGTCGCCAGTCCTCCCCACGCCCGGGGGGCAGAGCGCGTGCGGTCCCGCACAATCTGGAATCGATCCAAAGAACCTGTCATACTCCTCCCCGTGCCGGCGACCGACGAGCTCGAGGGACTTCTGCGCGGGGCTGCCCTGCGCGTCACCCGTCCTCGTCTCGCGGTCCTGGCCGCGGTGCACGACCATCCCCACGCCGACACGCACTCGCTCATCGACCTCGTCCGCGAGGACCTCGGCGACGTGTCGAACCAGGCCGTCTACGACGTGCTGCGCGCGCTCACCGACGCGCGCCTCGTCCGGCGCATCGATCCGCCGGGCTCCGTGGCACGCTACGAGGCCCGGGTCGGCGACAACCACCACCACGTCGTGTGCCGATCCTGCGGCGCCATCGCCGACGTCGACTGCGCCGTCGGCGAGGCTCCGTGCCTCACCCCCGTCGAGGACCACGGCTACGTCATCGACGAGGCCGAGGTCGTCTACCGGGGCCTGTGCCCCGATTGCGCGCGTGCGCGCACCCCCTGAGTCAACACACCCCTGGAAGAGAGAGGTTCCCTGTGCCCGGAGAGCATGACGCCGTCGTCGGAGACATGTCCGAGGAGCCCGCGGTCGGCAGCGAGGGCGGCTGCCCGTTCGATCCCGACCGTGCGCCGTACCCGACCCAGGGCGGCGGCAACGGCGGTTGGTGGCCCGAGCGCCTCAACCTGAAGATCCTCGCGAAGAACCCCGCGGTCGCCAACCCGCTCGGCGAGGACTTCGACTACGCGAAGGCCTTCGAGAGCCTCGACCTCACGCAGGTGAAGAAGGACATCGAGGAGGTCATCACGACCTCCCAGGACTGGTGGCCCGCCGACTTCGGCCACTACGGCGGGTTCATGATCCGCATGGCCTGGCACAGCGCGGGCACGTACCGGATCACCGACGGCCGCGGCGGCGCCGGCGCCGGCCAGCAGCGCTTCGCGCCGCTCAACTCGTGGCCCGACAACGCCAACCTCGACAAGGCCCGCCGCCTCCTCTGGCCGGTCAAGCAGAAGTACGGCCGGAACCTCTCCTGGGCGGACCTCATGGTCCTCGCGGGCAACGTCGCGCTCGAGTCGATGGGCTTCGAGACCTTCGGCTTCGCCGGCGGTCGCGAGGACGTCTGGGAGCCGGACGAGGACGTCTACTGGGGTCCCGAGACCGAGTGGCTCGGCGACAAGCGCTACACGGGCGAGCGCCAGCTCGAGGCGCCGCTGGGCGCCGTCCAGATGGGCCTCATCTACGTCAACCCGGAGGGTCCGAACGGCAACGCCGACCCGGTCTCCGCGGCCCAGGACATCCGCGAGACGTTCGGCCGAATGGCGATGGACGACGAGGAGACCGTCGCGCTCATCGCGGGCGGCCACAGCTTCGGCAAGACGCACGGCGCGGCCGACCCGCTGCCGCACGTCGGCCCGGAGCCCGAGGCCGCCGACCTCGTCGAGCAGGGCCTCGGCTGGACGAGCTCGTACGCGTCCGGCAAGGGCGCGGACACGATCACCAGCGGTCTCGAGGTGACGTGGACCGAGACGCCGACGAAGTGGTCGAACAACTTCTTCGAGAACCTCTTCAACTACGAATGGGAGCTCGGGAAGAGCCCGGCGGGCGCGCACCAGTGGGTCGCCAAGGACGCGCCGGAGGTCATCCCCGGCCCGACGCCCGACTCGCCGAAGCGCAAGCCGACGATGCTCACGACGGACCTCTCGCTGCGGATGGACCCGGCGTACGAGAAGATCTCGCGCCGCTTCCTCGAGGACCCGCAGGCGTTCGCCGACGCGTTCGCCCGCGCGTGGTTCAAGCTCACGCACCGTGACATGGGCCCGATCTCGCGCTACCTCGGTCCCGAGGTCCCGCAGGAGGAGCTCATCTGGCAGGACCCGGTTCCGGCCGGCCCGCAGCTGAGCCCCGAGGACGTGAAGGCCCTCAAGGCGAAGATCCTCGAGACCGGACTCTCGGTGACCGAGCTCGTGAAGGCGGCGTGGGCGTCGGCCTCGACGTTCCGCGGCAGCGACAAGCGCGGCGGCGCGAACGGCGCGCGCGTCCGGCTCGAGCCGCAGGCGGGCTGGGAGGCCAACGACCCGCAGGAGCTTGGCAAGGTCCTCGACGCCCTCGCGGGCGTGCAGCAGGGCTTCGGCAAGGACGTCTCGCTCGCCGACCTCATCGTCCTCGGCGGCTGCGCCGCGGTCGAGAAGGCGGCGAAGGACGGCGGCGTCGACGTCGAGGTCCCGTTCACCCCGGGTCGCGGCGACGCCTCCCAGGAGCAGACGGACGTCGAGTCCTTCCACTACCTCGAGCCGAAGGTCGACGGCTTCCGCAACTACATGCAGGGCGAGCACCGCCTGCCGGCCGAGCACCTGCTCATCGACAAGGCGAACCTGCTCACCCTCAGCGCGCCGGAGCTGACCGTCCTCGTCGGCGGCCTCCGCGTCCTGGGCGCGAACACCGGGGGCTCGACCCACGGCGTGCTCACCGAGCGCGTGGGGACGCTGACGAACGACTTCTTCGTCAACCTCCTCTCGCTCGACACGCGCTGGACGACGAAGGACGACGGCACGTTCGCGACCGCCGACGGCAAGTGGACCGGCACCCGCGCCGACCTCGTGTTCGGCTCGAACTCCGAGCTGCGCGCCCTCGCCGAGGTCTACGCGAGCGACGACGCGAAGGAGAAGTTCGTGAAGGACTTCGTCGCCGCGTGGGACAAGGTCATGAACCTCGACCGGTTCGACGTGAAGTAGTCACGGCGACAGACCGCTGGAGGGCGAGGGGCCGGCGGCGACGCCGGCCCCTCGCGCATCCGCGGGTGTGTCGGAATGAACCCAGCCCTCGGGTGCATTCCGACACACCTCGCCGCGTCAGCTGGTGACCGCGTCGGCGTCGAGCATCCCGGCGAGCCGGCCGCGGATGAGCTCCTCCGCCTCGGCCATCGTCCGATCGATGAGCTCGGCGCACGTCGGGACGTCCTTGATGAGCCCGGCGACCATGCCGCAGCTCCAGGCGCCCGCGTCCATCTCGCCCTCCTGGAGGACCTTGCGGTTCTGGGCGCCGACGACGAACTGCCGGACGTCGTCGATGCCGACCTCGTCGCCCTTCTCGGCCTCGATCTGCAGGATCGACTCGACGGCGGCGTTGGTGAGCACCCGCTCCGTGTTGCGCAGCGGACGCATGATGAGACGCGTGTCGCGCTCGTCGGCCGCGACGAGGGCGTCCTTCACGTTCTGATGGACGGGCGCCTCGGCCGTCGCGATGAACCGCGTCCCGAGGTTCATGCCGTCCGCGCCGAGCGCGAGCGCGGCCACGAGGCTGCGGGCATCGGCCATCCCGCCCGACGCGACGAACGGGATCGACAGCTCCTCCGCCGCGCGCGGCAGCAGGATCATGTTCGGGATGTCGTCCTCGCCCGGATGGCCACCGCACTCGAAGCCGTCGACGCTCACCGCGTCGCAGCCGATCTTCTCCGCCTTGAGCGCGTGGCGCACCGACGTGCACTTGTGGATGACCTTCACCCCGGCATCATGGAGCGCCGGCAGGTAGGGCTCGGGGTTGCGGCCCGCCGTCTCCACGATCCGCACACCGCCCTCGAGGATCGCCTGGATGTACTCGGGATACGGCGGCTCGCTGAACGAGGGCAGGAACGTGAGGTTCACGCCGAACGGCTTGTCGGTCATCTCGTGGCAGCGGGCGATCTCGTTCGCGAGATCCTCGGGCGTCGGCTGCGTGAGCCCGGTGATGATCCCGAGCCCGCCGGCGTTGGACACCGCCGAGGCGAGCTCGGCGTAGCCGACGTAGTGCATCCCACCCTGGATGATCGGATGCTCGATGCCGAACAGCTCGGTGATGCGGGTCTTCACGGTCGTGGCTCCTTCGTCGTGGGGACGGCGATCCCGGCACCCTTTCAGGCGCGGGGCCCGGCCGGGAGCCCCCGACGAGGGAAGCGGGTCTCCCGAACGGTCCGCGACGGCGGGGCGCAGCGTCGCGGGGAGGGACCCGCCTCACGGGGAGAAGATGCACGCCGGCGCGCGTTCGAGCGCCTCGCGGGCGGCCCGGCGGCCGGCCTCACGCATCCGGTCGATCATGTGGAACTCGAGCAGGCCCGTCCCCTCGTCCTCGGGGCGGATCACGAGATCGGCGCGCCGGCTCGCCGCATGCGGGTCGGCCGAGGCGAGGAGCACGAGCTTGTAGAGCGTCTCGGGCAGCGACGGCGGCTCCGGCGTCGTGCCGGGAGCGAGCGCGCGCACCTCGTGCTGCGACGTGTCGCAGACGATGATGGGGCCCTCCCGCCGGTCGGCCATGGGCCCGACCGGGAGGTAGTCGAACAGGCCGCCGTCCACGAGGAGCCGGCCGTCCAGCGCAACCGGCGGCACGAGGCCGGGGATCGCCATGCTCGCCGCCACGCAGGTCGCCAGCGGGCCGCGCTCGTGCACCACCAGCCGCGCGGCGATCATGTCGGTGCTGACGCAGTAGTAGCTGAGCGGCAGCGTCTCGATTGTGCCCGGGAGGTTGCGTTCGAGCATCTCCAGCGCCCGCGCGCCGCGCAGCAGCGAGACCCGCGGGACCCGATAGTCGCTCAGTGGCCGGCGCCGGACCCACTCCTCGTAGCAGCGGGCGTCGATCTCGTCGGCCCGCATGCCGTGCGCGAACATGCCGCCGACCATCGAGCCCATGCTCACCCCGCCGACGCGGTCGATGGGGACGCCTGCCGCCTCGAGCTCCTCGAGGACGCCCAGCTGAGAGAGGGCGCGGGCCCCACCGCCCGAGAGGACGAGTCCGACGGCGCGGCCGGTCAGGCGGCGGGCGATGCGATCGAGGTCGGCGCGCTGCTCGGCGGCAGGCCCGAGGCGGTAGGTCGTCACCGGGTCGAGTTCGTCGAGGAGTTGCGCGAGCCCGTCGGCACCCGTGCCGTCGTGGACCACCACCTCGCAACCCCTCGGGAAGGCCGGCAGTCGGATGCCCTCGACGGGTGGCGCGACGACGAGCAGCACGCGGTCGGCCTGCTCGACGCACGCCCGCGTCCATCGTGAGGCCTCGCCGTCACGGCCCAGGGCGCCGCCCGCCAGCAGCACGACGTCGTGGTCGCGCTCGCAGCGGTCGAGCAGCTCGGCGAGCCGCGATCCGGGGTCGTCCGGGTCGACCGCGACGTCCTGCGGGCCCAGCGCGGCGAGGGTCGTGAGTCGCCCGAGGCTGTGCCGCAGCCGCTCGGCGACCCGCAGCGCCGCGGCGCGGGGACCGACCGCCACGACGGCGATCGTCGCGGGAGCGGCGCCCTCGGGATCACGCGGCCGCTCCGACCGCTGCAGCTCCCTGCCCAGCACGCGGGCGACCGAGCGCGCGAACTCCGGGCGCTCCATCATCGCGTCGAAGTCCTCCTGCCCGAGGCGCAGCAGCTGAGCGTCGCGGCGCGCGACGATCCCCGCCGACCGAGGCTCGTCGCTGAGGAGCGCCAGCTCCCCGACGACGGATCCGCTCCTCCGCTCCGCCACCATCCGGGTGTCGTCGACGAGGACCCGGAGGCGTCCGCTGCGGACGATGTACAGCGCGTCGGCGGGGTCGCCGTGGTGGAACAGCCACCGACCGGCGGGCAGGGTGACGGTCGTGGCCCGCGCCGCCAGCGTCTCGAGCGAGGCGTCGTCGAGGCAGGAGAACAGCGGGACGCGGGCGAGGAGCTCGGCGGCCGTGGCGGCCGGGGGCGGCGAGGACCTCACCTCGGTGCGGCGGCGGGGATGCGCGGGGGCGGCGACCACCGGTCGGCTTAGCGGCACCTCCGGCTCGGCCTCGGGCGGAGGCTGGTGGCGCGGGAGCCATCGCGCGCCACCCGCGACGACGAGGAAGCACCCGGCGCAGAGGACCCACGCCCGCTGGAATCCCTCGGTGTCCCGGAGCACCGCGTCCTCGCCGACGAGGACGGCGACGACGGCGATCCCCAGCACCGCGCCCACCTGGCGGATCGAGGCGTTGAGCGCACTCGCGCCGGCGTACCGCTCGCCGGGCGCGCCGGAGACGGCCGCGTCGTTGACGAGCGGGAACGCGATGCCGACGCCGACGGCGAGCAGCAGCGCCGCGGGCAGGTACGCGCCCAGATAGTCGGGTTCGGGCCCCATGCGGGCGAGGAGGAGCAGCACCCCCGCGCTCAGGACGACGCTCCCGCCCGCCACGAGCGCTCGGACGTCGCGGCCGGCGGCGATCCGTCCCACGAGCCCGGCGGCGAGCGCGGCGGCGAACGGCGCCGGGGTGATCGCCAGCCCGGTGAGCAGCGGGGACCAGTCCCAGACCTGCATGAGGAACAGGAGGTTCGCGAGACCGAGGCCGAAGAAGCCGGCGGACCCGACGAGGCTCACCCCGGCCGTGGCGCGGAAGCCCGGGGTCCGCAAGAGCTCGCCGTCGATCACCGGCGTCTCCTGCCCGAGCGACCGGCGCACGAGGAGCGCGCTCGCCACGGCCGAGCCCGCGACCGCGATCATCACGCCGGCGCTCAGCCACCCCCAGTCCTCCCCCTGCACGATGGCGAGCGTGAGCAGGCCCAGGGAGAGCGCGAGCACCAAGCCCCCCGGCAGATCGGGATACGCCCGCTTCCCGGGAGCGCGGCTCTCCACCAGCAGCGCCCCCGCCACCCGCATGCCGACGATCCCGATCGGCACGTTGACGAGGAAGACGAGCCGCCAGTCGGAGAGCTCCACCAGCAGGCCGCCGATCGACGGCCCGATGCCGGCGGCCAGCGCCGCGGTCGCGCTCCACACCGCGATCGCCTGCGCCCGCTCCCCCGCCGGGTACGCCTGCAGGACCAGGGCCAGCGAGGCGGGGATGATGATCGCCGCACCGGCGCCCTGCAGCGCCCGCGCGGCGACGAGGAGCTCCAGCGAGGGTGCGACGGCGCACACCGCCGATGCGAAGGTGAAGAGCCCGAGCCCGACGAGGAACAGCCGTCGACGACCGAGCACGTCGGCGTAGCGCCCGCCGGGGACGAGGAGAGCGGCGAGCGCGACGTTGTAGGCGTTGAGGACCCACGACAGCCCGCCGAGCGAGGCGTCCGGGAACGAGGACAGGAGGTCCGGGATGGCGATCCCGACCACGGTCTCGTCGAGGAAGGCCATGAAGACCCCGACGCAGGCGATCACGAGGACCGTCCGCGGCGGCGTGACCCGGCGGCTCACCGGCGGACGCGACGGCGGCGGCTCCCCCGGTGCCCCCGAGAGCTCGAGGAGCTGCCTGAGCCGCTGCGGCCCGAGCCCGGCCTCGAGGCGAGCGCGCAGGTCGTCGGGGATCGGTCGCCCTTCGCGCAGGACGGTCCCGAGCTCGAGCAGCGGCCCGTCCATGGCGCGCGGGTCCGTCGGCGCATCTCGCGGCGTCCCCTGTCGATGTGCGTGCGCCACGTGCCTCCCGGCGCGAGCGTACACTCACCGCGGGGAGGGGTGGATGAGGCGGCGCGAACACCACGAAGGCCGCCTGGGGATCCGCCTCGCACGTGGCACGCCTCGCCTCGTCCCGGCCCTCTGGTACGCGACCGCTGTCGCAGTCGTCCTGCGGGCCCGCCGCACCGGCATGGCCCTCGCGGCCGGCGCGACCGCAATGACCGCGTTCTTCCGGGATCCCGACCGCGTCGGTCCGCCGAGCGGGGTCCTCGCCCCCGCGGACGGGATCGTGACCCGAGTGGACCGTGTCGAGGACGGGCGCGCCCGGGTCGCGACGTTCATGGCCGTCTGGGACGTCCACGTCAACCGCGCGCCGACCGACGGCGTCGTGCGCTCCCTGCGCCATCGTCCCGGTGGCAAGCGACCCGCCCTGCACAAGGACTCCGACCGCAATGAGCGGCTGGTGTGGACGATCGACACCGCGGACGGCGAGCTCGGCCTCGTGCAGATCGCAGGCGCCCTCGCACGCCGGATCGTGCCCTACGCGCGGCCTGCCGACCGGCTCCGCCGCGGAGATCGGATCGGCCTCATCCGCTTCGGGTCACGCGTCGACGTCCTGCTCCCGCACGGGATCGATGCGGACGTCCGCGTGGGCACTCGCGTCCGGGCGGGGATCACCCGGCTGGACCGGGATCGTCCTGCCGCTGGAAAATAACTGCAACGACGGTCGGGGGCCGCTACCCTCGTCCCGCGGGGGACACGTCACGACGGGGACGGGAGAGGGAAGCGTGAGCGCTTCGGGTGCGCCGATCGGTCAGCTCCGCCGGGCGGGGATCGCGGATGCGCTGACGATCGCCAACGGGGTGTGCGGGTTCACCGCCGCGGCCCTGCTCATGGGCATGTCCTCGCCGATCGGGTGGGGCGGCGACCTCGTCGAGGGACAGCTCGGCCTCGTCGTCGGCCTCGTCATCGGCGGGATGATCTTCGACACCCTCGACGGCCTCGTCGCCCGGTGGCGCGGAGGGAGCGGACTCGGCGGGCACCTCGACCTCATGAGCGACGCCGTCACCTTCGGCGTCGTCCCCGCCCTGCTGCTCATGCAGGGCCCGGCTGCCGAGGGCCCCGTCGGCGCCGTCGTCGCCCCCCTCGTCGCGGGGCTGTACTTCGTCGCCGCTCTCGTGCGGCTCGCGGTGTTCGCCTCCACGGACGCCCCCGGGTTCATCGGCGTCCCGACGCCGACGGCGACCGTGCTCGTCGTCACGCTGCTCGCGTTCGCACCCGGCCAGGAGCTCGTGCTCGCGGGGGCGGCGGCGACCGCGGTGCTCATGGTCTCTCCGTATCGCCGCCCGCATCCGGGCCAGCTGGGCATGGTCGTCCTCGGGAGCTTCGCCACCGCGTCCGCTGCCGCGGCCTTCGCCGGCTGGATCTCGCTCGGGAGCGCCGGGCTGCTCACGGTCGGCTGCCTCGTCCTCATCGGCCCTCTCGTGGCCGCGATCCGTCGGCTGCCGGCCGTCATCGCGAGCGAGGAGCACCCGGACGCGCCGGCCGTCGCGCCGATCGCTCCCTCCTGACGTCAGGGAAGCTCGACGGAGCGCCCGCTCGCGGACGTCGGCGTCCCGGCGGGCCGCAGCACCTCGAAGTCCTCCGGGACGACCGTCGCCATGAGCTCGCGGTGACGATCCGGCCCCCACGGCCACAGCGCGGGAAGCCCGTCGGCGCCGAGGTACCAGGACTGGCACCCGGTCACCCACACGGTGTCGGGGTAGGCCTCGCGCATCTCGTCGTTGAAGCGCTCCATCGCCTCGACCCTCGGGGCGACCGCCGGGAGGCCCTCGTCCCGCAGCCGCCGGATCCACTCGACGATGTAGGCGGACTGCGACTCGGCGACCGGGAGGATCGACTGGTTGCCGATCGGGCTGTGCGGGCCGCAGAGCATGAAGAAGTTCGGGAAGCCCGGCATCGCGACGGTGTTGTAGGCCCGCGGGCCGCCGGCCCACGCCTCATCGAGGGTGAGGCCGCCCTCACCCACCATCTCCATCGGCCGCATGAAGGCGTGCGCGTCGAAGCCCGTCGCGAGGACGAGGACGTCGAGCTCGTGGAGCCGCCCGTCGCGCATCCGGACCCCCGAGGGCTCGACCCGCGCGATCTCCTCGGTCTCGACGTCGACGGTGGGACGACCGAGCGCGGGGTAGTACCCGGCGGACATGACGAGCCGCTTGCAGAGGGGCTCGTAGTCGGGCGTCACCTTGCGCCGCAGCGCCGGGTCGCGCACGCCGAAGCGGAGGTTGAGGCGGCATGCCGCGCCGAGCGCCTTGCGCTGCCAGCCGGGCTTCACGACCGCGGTCGCGAAGAACTTCTCCCACATCCCCTGCCACAGCCGGTAGCTGAGACGTCCGATCGCCGGGACGCGGCGGTGCAGCCACCGCGTGAAGCGCGAGATGCGGAAGTTCGGCAGTGGCAGCACCCACTGGGCGGTGCGCTGGAAGACGACGAGCCGCCCTGCCCGCGGTCCGAGCGCGGCGACGATCTGCGCGCCCGTCGACCCCGTCCCGACGACGCCGATGCGGGCACCGTCGAGCGCCACGGACTCGTCCCACCGCGCCGAGTGGAAGGCGGCGCCCTCGAAGTCCTCGAGGCCGGGGATCTCCGGCACGTGCGGCCGGTGGAGGAACCCGGTCGCCGCGACGAGCACGTCGGCGGCGTCCTCGGTCCCCGCCGATGTCCGCAGGTGCCAGCGACCGTCCTCCCACCGCGCGCTCGCCACCTCCTCGCCGAAGCGGATGCGGTCGCGCAGCCCGAAGCGGTCCGCGACCCCGTCGAGGTAGGCCTTGATCTGCCGTCCCGACGCGTACGTCGTCCGGTACGCCGGGTTCGGCGCGAACGAGAAGGTGTAGAACCGCGCCGGCACGTCGCACGAGAGGCCCGGATAGCGGTTCTCCCGCCACGTCCCTCCGAGGTCCTCGGCCTTCTCGTAGACGACCCAGTCGCGGATCCCCGCCTCGTCGAGCGCCCGACCCATGCAGAGTCCCGAGGCGCCCGCCCCGATGACGACGACGCGCGGCTCGCGGCCGGCCCGACGCCCGTTGCTCTCGTCGCTCACGTGTCTCCTCCCTCGCTCGCGGACGGACCCAGCCTATGCGCGGGTGCCGGGCACACGCAACGCGGTGTCGCACCACGGCGGGCCCGGCGACTGTGGCGGGGCACCAAGGCGGCGGCGTCGGGCGACCCGCCTACGCCGCCCGGCGGCCGCGGCCGGCCTTCCGCCGGCGGCGCCGCCGTCGCGGGCGGCCGGGCGTCTCGACCCTCGGCCCGACGACCTCGCGCGGGACGCGCGCCCGCAGCCCGTCCGGCGCGGCGGGCAGACCGAGGTCGCCGGCCCGCTCGACGAGGCGCTCCGCCGCCCGCTCCGCGACGGCCGCGATCGTGAGCGACGGGTTGACTCCGAGGGACGTCGGGATGATCGACGAGCCGAACGCGTAGAGGCCCTCGTAGCCGAAGATCTCGCCGTCGGCGCTCGCCGCCCCGAGGTCCCGGGACTCCGCCATGCGCAGGCCGCCGAGCGGGTGCGCGGCGTACACGCCCCGGGTCTGCGAGAGCTTCATGAACCGCCCGAGACCGCGCCGTCGGGCGATCCGCGCGATCGCGGCGTCGGCCCGTTCTCGCACGCGGATGGACTGGTCGGACTGCGCGTAGTTGAACGTCCCGAAGGCGATCGGGCCCGCGTTGGGCCGCACGCCCCCGTTCCCGGTCGGGGAGGGGGCGAGGAACGTGCCGTCGTGGGTGTCCTCGACCATCGCGAGCAGCTCGATCCGGTTCGCCCAGCTCGCGATCGCGTCCTTCTTCTGCAGCCCCCACCACGAGGGGTCGCCAGCGGGATCGCGCCCGTCGTCGTAGAGGAAGTTCGTGAGCGACGAGAGGAAGATCTCCTGCAGGGTGAAGCGCGTCCCGTCCCAGCGGTTGCCGCGACGGCCGACGAAGAAGTCGTAGGTCATCGTCGTGATCGGCTTGCCCTTGTGGAACGCGCCGTAGCCGGGGAGGCCGAGGACGTCGCGGACCTTGCGCTCGTCGTACTCGATCGCCGCGACGTGGTCGCCGTTGCAGCCGAGGTGGCGGCCCACGTGCTCGCTGAGCGACGGCAGGTCGCCCCGAGAGCGCATGAGGATCGGAGCGTCGTTCATCGCGCCCGTGGCGAGGACGAGCACCTTGCAGGTGATCTCCTCGGTGCGCACGGGGGCCCTCGTCTCCGGGTCGAGGACGCTCACGGTCGCGACGTACCGGTACGGGCGCGCGCTCGTCTGCCGGACGGACTCGACGCGGCGCAGCGGCCGGATGCGGACCCCGGCGGCGCGGGCCGACGCGAGGTAGTTCGTGATGAGCGAGTTCTTCGCGCCGTGGATGCACCCCGTGTGGCACCACTTCGCCTCGACGCAGCGCTCCGCGCTGATCGCGAGAGGCACGCGGTCGCACGTGTGACCCGCGGCGTCGAGCGTCTTCGCCCACAGCCCGCCGCTGCGCGACACCTCCGACCACGTCGGCCGAGCGACGCGGAGCGCCTGCTCCGCGCGGCGGTAGTAGGGGTCGAGGCTCCGGCGGCTGATCGCCTCGGGCCACATCCGGCGCTCGGGCCCGTCCCCAGGCCGGCGGTCGCGACGCTCGAACGTCTCCGTCGGGGCGCGCAGGGAGGCGGCGAGGTAGAGGTTCGAGCCGCCGCCGACGCCGGTCGCCGTCACCATCTGCGCGCCCTGGCCCTGGACGAGCTCGTACACGCGCGAGAGGTGCTCGACGTGCATCGACTGCCGGTAGTCGGTGTGGCCGAGGTCCTCGCCCCGCTCGAGGACGACGACGCTCGCCGGGTCGGCGTCCGCGGCGAGATAGAGCTCGGAGAGCCGATGGGCGGCGATCGCGCCGCCGAAGCCGGAGCCGGCGATGAGGACGTCGACGCGCTCGCTCACGGGAGGTTCCCCGTCGTCGTGCGCTCGCGGGCGAGGCGCCGGCGGTAGCTCGCGTCGGCGTACCCCGCCGCGACGCGTCCGGGGAGGCCCATGACGCGGTAGCCGGGCGCCGCATCGGCGGTCTGCTCCTCCGAGAGAGCGGCGGCGCAGAACGCGGTGAACGGGATCGCGGCAGCGGCCTCCCACACGAGCCGCAGCGGGTTGTCGTACCGCAGCCCGTCGGTCGCGACGCGCTCGCGGCCGGCGCGGTCGAGGATGAGGAAGGGCGCGCCGCCGAGCGCGAGCGAGCGGGCTTCGAGGTCGGCGAGGAACGCGGGCGCGAGGACGTCGAAGCCGATGAGCGGGTGCTTGCCGAGGGCGAGAGCGTCCGCCTCGACGGCCCCCGGGCGATCGTCGAGCCCGAGGATCGCGCGCGGGTGGATCGCGTCGCCGAGGACGGTCGTCGCGACGCGGCGGCCGGGGATCATCGTGTCGGCGAACGCCTGGAGGGTCGCGTCCGGCAGCGCGGGCTCCGCAGCCTGCGCCGCCGGCGTGGCGCGCACGAGCGGCAGGGCGCCCGCGACGGTCGCCGCGAGACCGGTCGCGGCGGCGCGCGCGATGAACTCGCGTCGCGTCCGCACGGTGGTCGGATCGATCGGATTCCCCTCTCGCAACTCTTCTCCCCTGCCGCCGGCCCCATCCTCCACCGAACGACGTCGTTCAGACTACACTCGCGCCATGGGACGGGGCGCAGGGTCTGTCATCGCCGCGGCGGTCGCGGCGCTCGTGCTGTGCTCGAGCGCGAGCGCGGCCCCGCGGCCGCCCACGGGCTGGGACGGGACGAACCCGTTCGCGTGCGAGCTGCAGCAGGCCGGGCTCGGCACCGCCGTCGAGGACCCCTCGGCCGATCCGTACTGCGTCGAGTTCGACAAGCGCCGCCAGAACCTCGACGAGCTCGGGCTCGTCGACTTCCTCCTGAAGGAGCCGGCCCGCGTCGCCGCCGCGCTCCCCGTCTGCTTCTACTACCAGTCCGACCACTGGCGAGGCTCGATCGTCCAGGAGGACGGGCGCACCACGACCTACGAGTTCGACGGCCGCTACTTCTTCGACCGGGCGAAGGGCGAGGGCGGCGTGTACGTGACGAACTTCACCGTCGGCGGCGAGACGTTCGACCCCTCCACCCTCCCCGGCATGCCGCCCGAGTTCGCGCGGGTGATGGGTCCGGGGACGGGCGGCGTCATCACGCGCAACGACCTCGAGGCCGAGCCGCGCTGCGTCGCGCGCGCGAGGGACGCGTCGCGCCCGCCGGTCTACGCGAGTCCGCCGGCGGGGAGCGACGAGGTCGGGGCGGGCGTCCCCGGTGCGCCCGACCGCGGCCCGCGCTGCCCGCGCCTGCGCGGCTCGGTGTCCGGCCGCCACCTCGGCCCGGTCCGGGTCGGCGCGACCGAGTCGGCCGTGCGCGCGAAGCTCGGCCGCCCCGTCCGCGTGCACCGCGGCTTCCTGCGGTTCTGCGTCGCCGGTCGCGGCAAGTTCATGGTGGGCCAGGCCGGCGACCGCAGCGGCGAGGCCGGGAGCGACCCCGCGACGCGGACGACGTTCGTCCTCACGACCAACCCGGCGCTGAGGATCCGCGGCATCGGCCGGGGCGCGACCGTCCGCGCCGTGCGCCGCGCGTTCCCACGCGCCCACCGCCGCTTCGTCATGGGCGGGACCGTCGTCCTCGAGACCTCGCGCGGCTCCGGCGTCGTCCTCGGGGTGCGCAAGGGCCGCGTCCGCTTCCTCGCGGTGCGGGACCGCGAGCGCGTGCGCACGGCGGCGGCGCTGCGCGGCTACCTGCGGCGATCGCAGTAGGCCGGCCGCCGCCTCACACGGCGATGAGCAGACCCGTGAGGTAGAGCACCGCGACCCCGGCGAGGATGCCGAGGACGGTCGTCTGGTCGAGCGCCCGCCCGGCGCCGTCGCGCAGCGTCGGCCAGAGCTGGACGATCACCTGGAGGATCGCCCCGATCCCGAGGCCGAGGAGGAAGACGGTGAGCGACGGGTTGGTGCTCGACGCGCCGATCCACGCGCCGAGGATCGCCGGAGCGCCGGCGATGAGACCGAGGGACCCGAGCTGCCACCACCGCGGCCGAGCGTCGGTGAGCGGCGCGACGATCGCGATGCCCTCCGTCGTGTTGTGGATCGCGAAGCCGACGACGAGGAACGCACCGAGCGCGAGCGACCCGATCGCGTACGCGGAGCCGATCGCCAGCCCCTCGCCCATGTTGTGGAGGCCGATCCCGATCGCGATGAGGTACGCGAGCTGGAGACCCGAGGCGCCGCCCTCCCGAGCGGCCGCGCGGCGGGCGGCGAGCCACCGGTCCACGCCGACGAGGGCGAGATAGGCGACCGCGGCCCCGAGGAAGAGCAGCTCGGCCCCGCCGAACGCGCCCGGAGCCCGCTCGCCGAGCTCGAGTCCCTCGAGGTAGCCGTCGACGGCGAGGAAGCCGAGCAGCCCCACGGTGAGCGCCATGACGCCGCGCATCCACGTGCGGCGGATCGTCCCGAGGAACGGCAGGAACAGCATGCCGAGCGCGACCGGGATGACGCCGACGTAGACGCCGAGCAGCGCCATGAGGCCGTAGAAGTCCGCGTCGGCCTCCGGCGTCTCGACGGCGACGTCGATCTCGTGCTCGATGACCGCTCCCGTCGAGAGGAGCATCGACACGAGGAGCGGCGAGCCCTCCTGCCAGGGGTAGTCGAGCGTGAGCGTGTCGCTGCCGAGCCGCCCGATCGGCTCGGTGGCGCCCGTCGCGTCGACGTAGGCGTCGTTGACGAAGGCCTGCGCGACCGTGATCTCGTCGGGGCCGTCGTTGCGGAGCTTCAGCTCGATCTCGCCCGGCCGCAGGGTCGTCTGCTCGACCGAGAGCTCCTCGAGGGGCGGGCCCGTGCGCTCGCCGAGCGTGTCCCCGCCCACGGTGGCCAGCGCGATGACGGCGGCGACGATGAGGAGCAGCGGGACGAGCCCGAGGACCCAGCGCGGCGGGCGGTCCCGCGGGGCGCTCGCCGGCGGGGTCGGGGGCCGGGTCTGCGTCGGGGTCGGCGACGCGCTCATCGGACGGCCTCGAAGAAGCCCATCCAGCCGAGCTCGGCGAACTCGGTCTTGTGCGCGTGGAACATGAAGAGCCCCTCGTGCTTGAAGCGCATCTCGAGGATCGCGCGCTGGGCCTGGCCCTGGATGATCGTGTCGGTGAGCTCGGCCGGCTGGAGGGACGTCCCCGTCGGGTAGTGCTGGAAGAAGCTCGCGTGGACGTGGAAGCTGTTGATCGGGTCGTACTCGAGGGCGTTGACGAGGTAGATCCGCACGAGCTCGCCGACCTTCACCTCGATCGGCTCGTTCATGTAGTGGAACGGGATCGTGTTGACCGCGTAGAGCTGGTTGCCCTCGGCGTCGAACGTCGTGTTGAAGCCGTTCATCACCATCACCATCTCGTCGGCGGGCGGCCGGTCCTCCGGCGGATCGATGATGAACGCGCCGTAGAGCCCGCGGGCGATGTGCTCGGCGAGCGGGGCGACGTGGCAGTGGTAGAGGTGGCAGCCGAACGGCTCGGCCTCGAACTCGTAGACGGTCCGCTCACCGGGTTCGATGAGGCCGGCGCCGATCCCGGGGACCCCGTCCATGAGCGGAGAGTGGAACCCGTGGAAGTGCATCGTGTGCGGGTGCTCGGAGCCGTTGATGAACTCGACGCGCAGGAGCTCGCCCTCGCGGCAGCGCAGCGTCGGACCGGGGATCCGCCCGTTGTACGTCCAGGCCGGGTAGGTGACGCCCGGGGCGAGCTCGATCTCCTTGTCCTCGGCGATCACCGTCCACTCGCGGATCACCCGCCCGTCGGGTGCGCGCCGCGTCGTTCCGCGGTCGAAGTCGCGCAGCATCGCGGTCGGGTGGAAGCCGTTCGCCGCGTGATCGACGGTCTGCCCCTTGCGGAACGTGGGGCCTGCGTGGCCGCCGCCGTGGTCCCCCGCGCCGGCGCCGCCGCCCTGGTGCCCGGCGCCCTGCGCTCCCGCCGCCTCGGTCACCCCGCCACCGGGCCCGAGGCCGCGGAGCGCCGGCAGCGCCGCGCCGGCGGCCACCCCGCCCGCGAGCAGGCGGCGGCGTGTCACAGGTGACCAAGAACCTTCTTTTGGCATGCCCAAAACCTATTCGTAACGGCCTTGACATGCAACGCCCCCGGCCCTTGTCGGCACGGAGCGACTCGCGGGCCTGCTCGTCGCTCACAGCCGAGGTGCGACGGATGAACCTCGCTTTCCGAGGTTCATCCGTCACGCCGGCTCACGGGACCGGGCGGCCGAGCCAGCCCCGGTAGAAGCCCTCGACATCCGGCAGGAAGTCGTGGACGACGGGGTAGCCGGGCGCCACGGCCTCCGTCTCCAACAGCCGCGCACACGACGGGCAGAAGAACTCGCGCAGCTCCATCCACGCCGGGTCGGCATGGGCGAAGCGCGGGTAGATCTCCTGCATCGACGCGTCGTCGGCGCGGACCCGCACGGCGGCCTCCATCTTCCAGTTGCGGTCGTGGCGGCAGAAGTCGTGGCCGCAGTCGCAGCGGACGACGAGAGCGCCGTCGTCACGTCGACGCACGATGTTCAGCCCCTCCCCGACCGGGAGGACGACGGCGTCGTCGTAGGGCACGCGCGCCTGCACGAGGGCGACCCACTTGTCGAAGCGGTCCGCGTCCTTGTAGGAGGACTGGATCGTCTTCACCTCGTGACGCGACAGGCGCTCGTCGAGCAGCGCCTCCAGCGTGCCGGCCTCGAGCGTCGAGCCGCGCGCGGTCCGTGGCGGCGCCACCTCGGCGACGGTCGACTCGGCGAGGAAGCGGTCCGCCGACTCCTCCGGCGTGACGCGCCCCGGCACGGCGCTCGTCGCGGCGACGGTCGGCGTCGGCGCGTCGTACTCGAAGTCCGCCGGCAGGTCCCAGAAGCCGCGGAACTCCGCCGCCCACGTCGCCGACAGGCGCATGGACTCGGTGTAGGCGACGAGAACCGGCTCGATCACGTCGCCCGCGAGGACCCGCTCGCGCTCCGCCGCCCACCAGTCGCGGGCGGGTCGCGCCCCGGCGAGCCGCTCTCGGCGCAGGGCCTCCCGTCGCGCCTCCGTCGCCGCCGGCTCGGGTCGGCCGTCGGCTCCGAGGACGACGCCGTAGACGGACTCCGCGAAGCGGGGCATGAGCAGCTCGCCCTCGACGTCCTCGGCGACCGCGTCGGGCCGGCGCAGCAGCGGATCGCCCAGGCCGGGCGCGCCCTTCATCACCGAGAGGTAGAGGTCACCGTCGGCGAACGGCTCGAGCAGGGTGAAGTTGTCCTGCTTGTAGGTCCGCTCGCCGGCGATCGCGAGGAGCGCCGGATCGTCGAAGTCGCCGTCGGCGACCGGGTAGGCCTCGCCGCGCGCGGCGAGGTCCGCGAGGTCGTTGTCCTTGATGTTGTGGATGTAGGCGCACGATCCGGGATAGCCGCCGAACAGGCCCTGCGAGCTGAAGAGGCGCGCGGTGCCGAGGTTCTGCAGCTCCCAGAACGGCGTGCCGGAGACCATCTGCAGCGACTCGAAGCTCGCTCCGCCGCGATGCCGGCCCGGTCCCGCGGTGTTCGGCTTCATCCGTCGCGACAGGTACACCATCGGACAGATCAGCTCCCACATCTCGACGTCGCCGGCGTCGCCCTCGGGGTTGAACATCGCCGCCGCGGTGTCCGTCCCGTCGAGGACGTACTTCGCGCCTACGCCCTGCGCCGCGATCTCGAAGTTCATGATCGCCGCGGAGTTGCCGTACTGGTCGACGCCGCCGCCCTGCACGACGTTGCCCGACACCGAGTACGCCCCGATGACCTCCTCGATGAAGCCGCGTGCCTGGAGCGCGCGCGAGAGCGTCCGCGGGAAGCCTGTGAAGGCCGGCTGCAGGAAGGCCCAGGCGATCCCGGTCGAGCCCTCGGCCTCGCCGAGGTTCGCGACGGTGCCCTCGGGGAAGTTCGTCTGCAGCGCGAGGTAGGCGCCGTCGTTGACCTTGTCGTTGCAGATGAGCGTCTGCGTGAACTGCACCCAGATCGCGCCCTGCATGCCCGATGGCGTGCAGTTCATCGAGTGCCAGCCCCACGCCGAGGTCCCCTCGAGGTCGAGGGCGTAGTCGCCGTCGCCGCCGATGCGCACCTCGAAGGGCCCCTGCATGAGGAAGTCGCGCCGGGCGCGGGCGGGCAGCCGCTCCTTGTCGGCGAACGTGACGTCCATGAACGTCGCCGCGCGGTACCGGCCGGGGACCGTCATCTCGCGGATGCGCGACTTGAACGATCGCCGCCCCTCCTCGATGACCTCGCGGGAGAAATGCTTGAAGCGGTCGAGGCCCTCCTCGAGGATCACGCGCTCGACCGCGTCGCGCACCATGTGGCAGCCCGCGAGGCGCGTGCGCTCGTCGAGCAGGTAGTACATGGGGGCGCGGGTCTGCTTGCGGCAGCGTTGCAGGTGCCACTGCGCGAGCTCGTCGTCCTCGCCGATCTTCATGCACGGCAGGTCGATGCCGTCGTCGAGGCGGTTCGTGGGCCCGACCGGCACGCCGCCCGGCGTCGAGGCGCCGATGTCGAGGACGTGCGTCACGCCGCCCGCCCAGGCGACGAGCTCACCCGATCCGCCCGGGTCGAAGATCGGCACGAACGTCTGCACGTCTGCGTTGTGCACGTCGCCGATGACAGGGTCGTTGTTGGCGAAGATGTCCCCCGGCCGGATCCGCGGGTTGTCCTCCCAGCCGTTGCGGACCATGAACTTGATCGCGTCGGACATCGTGTGGACGTGGACGATGATCCCGGTGCTGAGGGCGATCGAGTCGCCCTCCGGGGTGTAGAGCGCGAAGCACAGCTCCCCGAGCTCGCGCACGATCGGCGAGGCGGAGATGTTCAGCGCCGTCTCGCGAGCCGAGACGAGCCCGCCGCGCAGTCGCGCGAACAGCTTCTCGTAGCCGATCGGGTCGGTGTCCTTCATCGCCAGCTCACCGGTGAGCCCGTAGTACGAGCCGGTGTCGGCGAACAGCCGGTCGGACTCGTCGAGCATCTCTCGCAGCGTCAGGCGGTCCCAGCCGATGGGCGGCTCGGTGCGCTCCTCGAGCGCGCGTGTCGCGTCTGCGGTCGCCATGGTCAGATCTCCTCGTTGCTCAGGTGGAAGATGTCGTGGCGGTCCAGCCGCGCACGGCGGCCCGGCGGGATCGCGAACGTGGTCGCCACGGACTCGACGATCGCCGGGCCGGGCAGCGCGTCACCCGGCCGCAGGTCGCCGAGCTCGTAGATGTCGGTGCTCACGTAGCCGTCACCCCAGTGCACCTCGCGCGTCCCCTTGAGGGAGGGCGCGCTCGCCCGCTCCGGGTGGTCGGGCAGCACGGGCTTCTCGACGTCGACGGCACCCAGGACGACCGCCTGCGTGATGAGGTAGCCGAGCTCGGGCGACCGCGCCGACCGGGCGTACGCCTTCCCGTAGGCCTCCTCGAAGGCGGCGACGAGCGCGTCGACCTGCTCGCCGGTCTCGAGCGCCGGCGTCGGGGAGACGATCTCGATGTCGTTGAGCTGACCGAAGTACTGCATCCGGACCACGTGGGTGAAGCGGATGCGGTCCGCGTCGAGGCCGGACTTCGCGAACTCGGCCGCGACCCGGTCCTCCAGCGAGCGCCAGGTCTGGGTCACGAGCCCGCCGATCCCCGCTCGGGCGGCATCGTCGAAGTGCGGCAGGAGCGGCATGTCGACCGTGTGGTCGAAGCGGTACTCGAAGTCGGCACACGCGCACCCGTACGCGGAGAAGCCCGCCGCCCAGGCGGGGACGAGGACGTCCCGGTACGCGACGCCGCTCGTGTAGCCCGCGACGTGGAGAGGGCCGCCGCCGCCGTAGCACAGGAGCGTGTAGTCCGCCGGCGAGTAGCCCTTGCCGAGGATCCGCCCGACCGCCTCGTGGCGGAGCGTCTGCTCGAAGAGCTCGATGACCCCGGAGGCCGCCTCGGGCACGGTGAGCCCGAGCGGATCCGCGATCTGGCGCGCGACCTCGTGGTGGGCGCGCTCGGGGTCGAGCGTGATGTCGCCTCCGAGGAAGTAGTCCGGGTTCACCCGCCCGAGGACGAGGTTGAGGTCGGTGACCGAGACGGTGTCGAGGCCGCCCTCGGGCCAGCAGGTGCCGATCCGCGCTCCGGCGGAGTCGGGCCCGAGCTCCGGCCGGTTGGAGTTGGGGTTGACCCGGACGAACGACCCGGTGCCCGCGCCGATCGAGTCGATGTGGACGAGCGGCATGTTGAGCACGAAGCGAGCGATGTCCGGCGTCGGCGTGATGTCGTAGCGCCCGTCGGTGATGAGCGCGATGTCGAACGAGGTGCCGCCGATGTCCGTGCAGAGGACGTTGCGCTCACCCGTCCGGCGGGCGAGCTCGGCAGCGCCGACGACGCCGCCGATCGGCCCGGAGACGAGTGTGCGGGCGAGCTCCTTCGCCTGGATCGAGACCGTCCCGCCGTGGCAGGCCATGACCCGCAGCTCGAAGCCGGCCCCGGCCTCCTTGGTCCGGCTGCGCACCGCGTGGAGCGTGCTGCGGCTCGGCTCCGCCGCGTAGGCCTCGACGAGCGTCGAGTTGAGGCGCGGCAGGTCGCGGCGCATGGGGTACAGGTCGCACGAGAGGAACAGCGGCACGGAGCCGTTGGTGCCGCGGCGCGCGAGCTCCTCGGAGACGATCTCGCCGACGCGACGCTCGTGGACGGGGTTGCGATAGGAGAAGAGCAGGCACACGACGATGCCTTGCACCCCCTCCTCCAGGAGGTCGGCGACGGCGTCGCGTGCGTCCTGCTCACGCAGCGGCAGCACCTCGCGCCCGAGCACGTCGATGCGTCCGCGCACACCTTTCATCCGCGCGCGCGGGACGAGCGGCGGGTTGTGGTGGTGCGTCGCGAGGTGCAGCCGGTCGGCGTAGGAGTACCCGAGGTGCGTCTGGATCGCCCGCTCGATGCGCAGGTAGTCCTCCTGGCCGGCGCTCACGATCGCACCGATCCGCAGCCCCTTGCGGGAGAGCAGGCGGTTGAGCATCGCCGTCCCGCTGAAGATGCCCGACGCGATGTGGCCGAAGGCCTCCTCCGGGGTGCTGTCCCACTGGGCGAGCGCGTCGCGTGCCGAGGACATGAAGCCGATCGACTCGTCCTCCGGGGTCGTCTGCGACTTGCCGACGACGAACTCGCCCGCCTCGTCGACGATGAACGTGTCGGTCATCGTGCCGCCGGCATCGATGGCCAGGACCTGCGGTGTCCGGTGCATGTCATCGTCCTCCTGCGTCGGGTGTTGTCGATTCTCGACTGCGGCACCGCCCGTTCCCATGGGCAGGTTCGGCAGTGCGGACGTCGCACGCTGTGGACTCTCCACATCGGTGTGCGACGATCCCGCCATGCCCGTCGCGCTCCGCGACCTCGTGCTGCGCTTCGCCGGCGACCCTGCGTGGACGGAGGCGATCGCGGAGGAGCTGACGGCCGCGATCCACCGGGAGCTCCCCCAGCTCGAGGCGGATGCCGATCTGCGCGAGGCGACGCGGACGAGCACGGAGAGCGTCATCGCGCTGTTCGTCCAGTGCCTCGCGGCCCAGGCGCCGCTCGACGCCGTCGAGCCGCCGGAGCCCGCGATCGACTTCGCACGCGAGCTCGTCCGTCGCGGGCTTCCGCTCGACGCGCTCCTGCGCGCCTACCACATCGGCCACGCCGCGTTCTTCGAGCGCTGGACCGGCGACCTCCGCACGGCGATGGAGGACCCTGCGGCGCTCGCCCGCGTCGTGGAGGAGTCGGCGATCGCGACGTTCGAGTTCGTCCGCGCGCTCGACAGCGGTCTCGTCCGTCGCTGGACGGACGAGCGGGAGCGCTGGGTGCGCACGACCGCCGCCGCGCACGCCGACATGGTGCGCGCGCTGCTCGCGGGCGAGACGAGCGACGTGGGCGCCGCCGGCGCCGCACTCGGCTACGACCTCGAGCACGTGCACACCGCGTTCGTCGTGTGGGAACCGGGAAGCGGCTCGGGCGCCGGCGACCCCGGCGCGATCGAGCGCGCGGCGGGCGCGGTCGCCGACGCCCTCCACGGCCGCGACCGGCTGATCGTGCCGCTCCAGGGGCGGCTCGCAGCCGGCTGGGTCGACTCGGCCGACCCGGAGGGCCTGCAGGCCGAGCGGCGGCCCCGCGAGGCGACCGCCGCGGTCCTCGTCGCGACGGGCTCGGCCGGGGCCGGGCTCGCGGGGTTCCGCCGCAGTCACGCGGAGGCGATGGACGCGCTGCGTGTCGCACGGCTGTCCGGGCGGCGCGCAGGCTCGGTCGTGCCCTACTCCGCGGCCGCCGTCGCCGCGATGGCGAGCGCCGATCTCGACCGCGCCCGGATCTTCGTCGCGACCGAGCTGAAGTCGCTCGCCGCCGACGACGACGAGGCTCGCCGCCTCGCCTCCACCCTGCGGGTGTACCTCGAGGAGGGCCTCAGCCCGCGCCGGACGGCCCGCCGCCTCGGCGTCCACGAGAACACGATCGGCAACCGGCTCCAGGCGATCGAGACCCACCTCGGCCATCCGGTCAAGCCGCGGATGACCGAGCTGCTCGTCGCGCTCCGGCTCGCGCCGCTCGTGGGCGACGCGGGCCCCTCGTGAGGGCGCTCGCCGGCGGACGACGTCCTCGGGCGAGCGCACGACGTCCAGGTCTCAGCGCACGGCGCGCTGCCCGAGGGCGGCGCCGGGCCGGCGCGCGAGCGCGGACCGCCGCGACCTCCTGGCGTGCGAGCGCTCACGTCCGCCCGGGGAGGCCTTGTCGGCCGGGCGCGACAGGGCCTCGAGGACGATGAGCGCGACGACCGCGACGACCGCCATGAGCAGGAATCCCAGGAGGTAGCTGCCGGTGGCCGCCTTGACGACGCCCATGACGAGCGGCGGGAAGAAACCGCCGAGACCGCCGGCGGCGCCGACGACCCCGGTGACGGCGCCGACCCGATCCGGGAACCAGGCCGCGACGAGCTTGAACACCGCCCCGGTGCCGAGACCGAGTGCCACCGCGAGCGACAGGGAGCTGATCGTCAGCGGCACCATGCTCTCGTAGGAGAACGCGAGCGCGACGCCGAGGATCGCGGTTGCGACGAACGACCAGCGCAGGACCCGCTCCGCACCGAGACGATCGGCGAGCCAGCCGCCGGCCGGCCGGGCGAGGACCGCCAGCATGGCGAAGCCGGCGGCGCGGACGCCGGCGTCGACCTTCGTGAGGTCGTGGACGCCGACGAGCAGCTTCGGCAGGTAGAGGAACATCGCCACGAAGCCGCCGAAGGCGAGGAAGTAGAAGAGCGTCAGACCCCAGGCGCGCCTCGATGTGCGGAACACGGCGAGCGGCGCGAGGAAGCTCACGCCGGGCCCCGAGTGCAGCTGCACGCCTGGCGCGGTCCGCGCCATCGCCGCCCACATCACCCCGACGACCGCGAGCATGCCGGCCGCCAGCCAGAACGGCGCGGCGAGTCCCCAGGCGTCGGCGATCTTCGGCGCCGTCAGGGCGGCGAGCACTGTCCCTCCCATGCCCATGCCGTACATGCCCAGGGCGAAGCCCTGGCGCTCCGCGCCGTACCAGCGGTTGACGTAGGGGATGCCCACGGCGAACGAGGCGCCCGTCACGCCGAGGAAGAAGCCGAACAGGAGGATGAGCCAGTAGACGTCGTGCACGACGGCGAGTCCGACGAGCGGCAGGATCGAGAAGGCGATCAGCGACGAGAAGACGACCCGCCCGCCGTGGCGGTCGGTGAGAAGCCCCATCGGGACGCGCAGCAGCGCGCCGAGCATGACGGGGACGGCGACCATCGCCGCCGTCTCGACCTCCGACAGGCCGAGCTCCTCCTGCAGGTCGGGCGCGAGCGGCCCGAGCAGGCTCCAGGCGTAGAAGCAGGTCGTGAAGGCGACCGTGGCGAGGATGAGTGCTCGCGTCTGCCCTGCGTGGTCCGAGCGCATGTCGGCAGGTATCGCAGGGAGCCCGCCACGCCGTAGCCGCACTCTTCCCCCGTCGCGGTTCGGGTGCTCCGCAGAGGCGCTTCGGGAAGCCCGCAGACCTGCGGAATCACACTTTCGAAATGCGATCGCGTGTCTATGTTCAGCGCGATGAGCCGACTGAGCAGGCGCCGATTCCTCGCCCCGGGCGAGCCCCACGCCGGGGCCTGGTCCGAGGTGCGCTCCGACCCGCGTGAGTGGGAGCGCTTCTACCGCCAGCGCTGGCAGCACGACAAGGTCGTGCGCTCGACCCACGGCGTGAACTGCACCGGGTCGTGCTCGTGGAAGATCCACGTCAAGGACGGCCTCATCACCTGGGAGACGCAGCAGACGGACTACCCGTCCAACGGCCCGGACGTCCCCGACTACGAGCCGCGCGGCTGTCCTCGCGGAGCGTCGTTCTCCTGGTACGTGTACTCGCCGCTGCGGATCCGGCACCCGTACGTGCGCGGGGCGCTGCTCGAGGAGTGGCGCGCGGCGCTGGCCGAGCACGGAGATCCCGTGCATGCCTGGGCGGCGATCGTGTCCGACCCCGAGCGCACCGCCCGCTACAAGGGCGAGCGGGGCAAGGGCGGCTTCGTGCGGTCCTCGTGGGACGAGATCGCCGATCTCGTCGCGGCGGCGCACCTCCACACCACGAAGACGTGGGGGCCCGACCGCTGCATGGGCTTCTCGCCCATCCCCGCGATGTCGATGGCCTCCTACGCCGGCGGCGCCCGCTTCCTCAGCCTCATGGGCGGGGTGTGCATGAGCTTCTACGACTGGTACGCCGACCTCCCGCCGGCGTCGCCGCAGGTGTGGGGCGACCAGACCGACGTGCCGGAGTCCGCGGACTGGTGGAACGCCGGCTACCTCATGATGTGGGGCTCGAACATCCCGATGACGCGCACCCCCGACGCGCACTTCATGACCGAGGCGCGCTACAAGGGCACGAAGACGGTCGTCGTCAGTCCCGACTACTCGGACCACACGAAGTTCGCCGACACCTGGCTGCCCGCTCAGCCCGGCACCGACGCGGCGCTCGCGATGGCCATGGGGCACGTCATCCTGCGCGAGTTCCACGTCGACCGGGAGGTCCCGTACTTCACCGATTACGCCAGGCGGTTCACCGACCTGCCCTTCCTCGTGACGTTGCGCGACCACCCGGACGGCGGCCTGACCGCGGACCGCTACCTCCGCGCCTCCGACCTCGCCGACGAGCGCGAGCACGGCGAGTGGCGGACGGTCCTCATCGACGAGACCAGCGACGCGCCGATCGTCCCCAACGGCACGATCGGCGATCGCTGGGGCGAGGAGGGCGAAGGACGCTGGAACCTCGACCTCGGCGGCGCGATCCCGGCCCTCTCCATGCTCGGCCGCCACGACGAGCTGGCCGAGCTGCGCCTGCCGTGCTTCGAGCCGACCGACGAGCGGACGGTGGTGCGCGGCGTGCCGGTGCGCCGGGTGGGCGGCCATCGGGTCTGCACGGTGCTCGATCTGCTCTGCGCCCAGTACGGCGTGCGGAGGTCGGACGACCTCCCGGGCGACTGGCCGAGCGGCTACGACGATCCCGCTCCCTACACCCCCGCCTGGCAGGAGCCGATCACCGGCGTGGACGCGGACCTCGTCGTCCAGACCGCCCGCGAGTTCGCGCGCAACGCCGAGCGCACCGAGGGCCGGTCGATGATCATGATGGGCGCGGGGACGAACCACTGGTTCCACTCCGACCTCATCTACCGCGCGATGCTCAACCTCGTGCTGCTCTGCGGCTGCCAGGGCCGCAACGGCGGAGGCTGGGCGCACTACGTCGGCCAGGAGAAGTGCCGGCCGGTCACCGGCTTCGGCACGATCGCCTTCGCCCTCGACCACCAGCGCCCGCCGCGGCACCAGGCCTCGACGCCCGCGTGGTACCTCGCCACCGAGCAGTGGCGCTACGACCGCCCCGACGAGCACGGGCGCCACGCCGCGGACGCCCATGCGCAGGCGGTGCGGCTCGGCTGGCTGCCGTCGTACCCGACGTTCGACCGCAACCCGCTCGACATCACGCGGTCCGCCGCCGCCGAGGGCGTCCCGGTCGCCGAGCACGTCGTGCGGGAGCTGAAGGCCGGCCGGCTCCGCTTCGCCTGCGAGGACCCCGGCGCCCCGGAGAACTTCCCGCGCGTCCTCACGGTGTGGCGGTCGAACCTCCTCGGCTCCTCGAGCAAGGGCCACGAGTACTTCCTCGAGCACCTGCTCGGGGTCGAGCACGCCTGCGTGCGCAACTCGGAGACGCCGGAGGGCGAGCGTCCGCAGGACGTCGTCTGGCGGGAGGAGGCGGCACGCGGGAAGGTCGACCTGCTCGTCACGCTCGACTTCCGCATGAACGGCACCTGCCTGCACTCCGACGTCGTGCTGCCGGCCGCCACCTGGTACGAGAAGGACGACATCTCGACGACGGACCTGCACCCGTTCGTCCACTCGTTCAACGCGGCGATCCCGCCACCGTGGGAGACCCGCACCGACTGGGACATCTTCGTCCGCATCGCGGAGTCGTTCAGCCGCCTCGCCGCGCGGCACCTCCCCTCGGCGACGGACCTCGTCGCCGCCCCGCTCCTGCACGACACGCCCGACGAGCTCTCGCAGCCACTCGGGGAGGTCCGCGACTGGCGGGCGGGTGAGTGCGAGCCGGTGCCCGGCCGCACGATGCCGAAGCTCGTCACCGTCGAGCGTGATCTCGCGGGACTCCACCGCAAGATGACGCAGCTGGGCCCGCTCGTCGCCGAGCTCGGGATGCAGTGGAAGGGCGTCGGCTTCCAGCCGGACGTCGAGATCCCCTACCTCCGCGACCAGAACGGGATCGACGCCGAGGGCCGGCCTCGCCTGGAGACCGCTCGTCACGTCTGCGAGGCGATCCTCGCGCTGTCGGGCGCGACGAACGGCCGGCTCGCCGTGCAGGGGTTCCGAGCGCTCGAGCGCCGCAGCGGCAGGCGGCTCGCCGACCTCGCCGAGGACCGCGTCGACGAGCTGCACACGTTCGCCGACGTGGGCGTCCAGCCGCGCAAGACCATCACGAGCCCCGAGTGGTCGGGCATCGAGTCGCGCGAGCGCCGCTACTCGCCCTTCTGCGTCAACGTCGACCGCGAGCTGCCGTGGCGGACGCTCACCGGCCGCCAGCAGTTCTACTGCGATCACAGCTGGCTGCTGGAGTACGGGGAGGGGCTGGCGACGTACAAGCCGCCGCTCGACCGGTACCGCGAGGTCTCCCCCACCGAGGCGGAGGTCGCGGTCCGCTACCTCACACCGCACTCGAAGTGGTCGATCCACTCGACCTACCAGGACAACCTCCACATGCTCACGCTGTTCCGCGGCGGGCCCGTGGTGTGGATGTCGGACGTCGACGCCGAGCGCGTCGGGATCGCCGACAACGACTGGATCGAGATGGCGAACCGCAACGGCGCGGTCGCCGCGCGAGCGGTCGTCAGCCACCGGATCCCCGCCGGGACCGCGCTCATGTACCACGCGCAGGACCGGCACATCAACGTGCCGATCTCCGAGACCACGGGCCGGCGCGGGGGGACCCACAACTCGCCGACGCAGATCCACATGAAGCCGACGCACATGATCGGCGGCTACGCCCAGCTCGCCTACGGCTTCAACTACTACGGACCGACCGGCGCCCAGCGCGATGAGGTCACGGTCATCCGCAAGCGCACGACGGAGGTGACGTACTGATGCGCGTCAAGGCTCAGGTCGCGATGGTGATGAACCTCGACAAGTGCATCGGGTGCCACACCTGCTCGGTCACGTGCAAGAACGTGTGGACCAACCGCGACGGCGCGGAGTACATGTGGTTCAACAACGTCGAGACGAAGCCCGGTGTCGGCTACCCGCAGCGGTGGGAGGACCAGTCGGAGCGGCGGGGAGGCTGGGAGCTCGGCCCGGACGGGCGGCTGCGCCTGAAGGCGGGTGGCCGGCTGCAGAAGCTCGCGAACATCTTCTTCAACCCGGACCTCCCGTCGATCGACGACTACTACGAGCCCTGGACCTACGACTACGAGACGCTGACGAGGTCCGGGCCGAGCAAGGAGCAGCCGGTCGCCCGGCCGATCTCGCGCCTCGACGGGCGTCCCATGAGCCTCGAGTGGGGTCCCAACTGGGAGGACGATCTCGCCGGCGGGACCGAGACCGTGCCGCAGGACCCCAACCTCGCCGGCCTGCAGGAGGAGATCAAGGCCTCGTACGAGCAGGTCTTCATGATGTACCTGCCCCGCATCTGCGAGCACTGCCTCAACCCGGCCTGCGTCGCCTCGTGCCCGTCGGGCGCGATGTACAAGCGCGACGAGGACGGGATCGTCCTCGTCGATCAGCACGCCTGCCGGGGATGGCGGATGTGCGTCTCCGGCTGCCCGTACAAGAAGGTCTACTTCAACCACGCGTCCGGCAAGGCGGAGAAGTGCACCCTGTGCTACCCGCGCGTCGAGGCCGGGCTCCCCACCGTCTGCTCGGAGACGTGCGTCGGACGCATCCGGTACCTCGGCCTCGTCCTCTACGACGCCGACCGCGTCGAGCAGGCGGCGTCGACGCCCGACGAGCGTGATCTGCTCGACGCCCAGCTCGAGGTCTTCCTCGATCCGGAGGACCCGGCGGTGCGCGAGGCCGCGCGCCGCGAGGGGATCCCCGAGGACTGGATCGAGGCGGCCCGGCGCTCACCGGTGTGGGCGCTCGCGATGAAGCACCGCATCGCGCTGCCGCTGCACCCGGAGTACCGCACGCTGCCGATGGTCTGGTACGTGCCGCCCCTCTCGCCGGTGCAGGGCGTGATCGACCACGCCCGTCCCGACGACGTGTTCGGAGCGATCGACGCGATGCGGATCCCCGTGCAGTACCTCGCGAACATCCTCAGCGCGGGCGACGAGGAGGTCATCCGGGGCGTGCTGCGTCGGCTCGCGGCCATGCGCGCGCTCATGCGCGAGCACACCATCAGCGGCGCCGACGTCCCGGCCGAGGTGCGGGACATGTACCGGCTGCTGGCGATCGCCAACTACGAGGACCGGTTCGTCGTGCCCCCCGCCCACCGCGAGCTCGCGAGCGAGCTGAGCCAGCATCAGCAGGGCGCCTGCGGCCTGGACTACCCCGGCGGGCCGGGCTCCTGCGGGCCGCAGGCGCCCGCCGAGGCGCTCGCCGGGACGCGCGCGGACGGCAACGGCGACGGCAACGGCTTCCACCTTCCCGTCCACCGCGACAACCCACGGCTCCGCGCTCTGCAGCAGCGTCGCGCACGCGAACGCGAGGAACGCCGCCGGGGACCGGGGGCGAGGCGATGACGACGCCGTTCAAGCTTCTCTCGCTTCTGCTCGCCTACCCCGACGAGGAGCTCATGGAGCTGCGGCCGGAGATCGCCGCGGCCGCCCGTGCGCTGCCCGACACACCCGCTCGCAGCGGGCTGCTCGCGTTCCTGCGGGCAGAGCCGCAGGAGCCCCAGCCGCTCTACGTCGAGACGTTCGACTTCTCGCGGAGGACGAGCCTCGAGCTGTCGTACTTCGAGCACGGCGACCAGCGCCAGCGCGGCGTCGCGCTGCTGAAGCTGCGCCGGCTGTTCGAGCGCCTCGGCGTGCAGTCGCTCGACGCCGAGCTCCCGGACCACCTCGCCGTCCTCCTCGAGGTCGCGGATGTCGCGGGACCCGAGGCAGGGGTCGGCATCCTCAACGAGTTCCGCCCCGCGATCGAGGTGATCGGAGCGGCCCTCGCCGAGCGGGGCAGTCCCTATGAGCACCTGTTCGCCGCGCTGCGCTGGCTGCTGGGCCCGCTCGACGACGCCCAGCTGCGCGACACGGCGCGGCTCGCCGCTGAGGGGCCGCCCACCGAGCAGGTCGGGCTCGAGCCGTTCGCCCCGCCCGATGTCATGCCCGTCTCCTGTGCAGGAGGTGTCGCGAAGTGAGCCGAATGGACGTGCTCCTCTGGATCGTCGTCCCCTACGCCTGCCTCACGGTGTTCGCCGTCGGGCACGTCTGGCGCTGGCGGCGCGACCAGCTGACCTGGACGACGCGCTCGACGCAGCTCCTGGAGGGCAGGCTGCTGCGTCCCGGCATCCTCCTCTTCCACCTCGGGCTCTTCGCGGTGATCGGCGGACACGTGCTCGGCATCCTCGTCCCCGCCTCGGCGACCGAGGCCGTCGGAGTGGACGAGCACCTCTACCACGACGTCTCCGTGACCGCCGGGACGATCGCCGGACTCGCGATGACGGCCGGGCTCCTCCTCCTGCTGTTCCGGCGCGCCGCCGTGCCGCGCGTCCGGCGCACGACCTCGGCCGGCGACCGGCTCACGTACGCGCTTCTCCTCGCCGTGGTCCTGAGCGGGATGTGGGCCACGATCGGAGTCAACCTGCTCGGCGGGGGCCACGACTACCGGGAGACCGTCGCCCCGTGGTTCCGCGGGCTGTTCGGACTCGACCCCGCGGTCGAGGAGATCGCCGGCGCGCCGCTCGTCTACCAGGCGCACGCGCTCGCCGCGATGCTGCTCTACGCCGTGTGGCCGTTCAGCCGTCTCGTGCACGCGTGGTCCGTGCCCCTGCACTACCTCCGCCGCGCCCACGTGATCTACCGCCGGCGGACCGTCGCACCTGCGACCGCGCTCGCCGACGTCCATCTGCCGCCTCGCGCCCGCATCCACGTCGAGCCGCCCGAGGTCGCGGCCCCGGAGGACGACCGCATCGCGAGACCGCTCGCCTGAGGGTTTCGCGGCGGTTCCAGAACGACGAAACGCCTGCAGATGCAG
Organism: Paraconexibacter sp.; assembly: GCF_059438195.1. Classification (NCBI taxonomy): domain Bacteria; kingdom Bacillati; phylum Actinomycetota; class Thermoleophilia; order Solirubrobacterales; family Paraconexibacteraceae; genus Paraconexibacter; species Paraconexibacter sp. Next base: position 943 of record NZ_JBLKKY010000043.1, on the reverse strand, counting down.
GCGTTTCGGAAGTAGCGGGGGCAGGATTCGAACCTGCGACCTTCGGGTTATGAGGTCGCTTGTGGGGGCCTCGGCGGGTTCCGAACGCCGATAGATAGGCGTTTTTCTTCTTTTCAGTTGCTCTCGGTTTCGCTCAGATTGGTGCCCGATTTGGTACCCGCGGGGCGCCCACCATCCGACTATGCGCCTATGGTCGTGCCCGAGAACCATGGCCGAGCATCAACTTCGTCCCGGCGGAGGGGCCAGCGCGCCCGCTAACGAATCCGAAGAGGCTTCCCGGCAGGACCGAGGCTGCGCCTTCTGCGGCAAGGCTAGGCCCCTTACGCGGGAGCACGTCCTCCCGCGTTGGCTTGGACCACTTGTCGACGACGGTTTCGACGCGCCGTTCGTTCTTCAGACCGATGGCACGACGGAACGCGTGTGGCGGGCGCCTATCGCGGGCCTAACCGTCAAGAAGGTGTGCCGCGAATGCAACAACGGGTGGATGCACGGCCTCGAGGATTCGGTGCGTCCGTGGCTCCGCCGGATGGTCGCGAACGACTCCGTTGCGCTTGCCCCTCAGGCAGTGTCGATTCTCGGGGCATGGGCGACCAAGACGATCATGGCGTACGACTTGGCCCGCCGGATCCCTTGATCCCTGAGCAGCACCGACGGTCGGTGGCGGCGAGCCGCGGGCAGCCTCCGAGCGACACCGTCGTCTTGATGGCGCGCTACTGCGGTCAACGCTTCCCGGTCTTTGCCGCGCACGGCTCGAAGCGCGTAGGACTCGCGGTCGGGGACGGACACGAAACCCCTTGGAGCGTGTACCTCGCCGGCGTCAGCGTTGGGCCGGTCGTCTTTCAGGTGTTCGGTCACGGCATGGCGAACGTCGTCGACCTGAGACCCCGGGGGAGCTATACCCAGATGTTGTGGACGGCGATGAAGAAGAGGGCGGCGTACCTTC